>NZ_JBEXGT010000056.1:0-48902 GCF_040607475.1 Sphaerisporangium sp. NPDC005288
CCCGGGGCGGGGGAGGGGAGGGTCAGCCGGCGGGCGGCGCCGCCGGACAGTCGCACGCCGTACACCAGCGGCGACCGGGAGGCGGGGACGGCGCCGTCCGCCGGGTGGGCCGAGGTGCACACCAGGGCGCCCTCCAGGCCGGAGGGAAGGGCCCCGTCGACGGTCAGCGACGCGTCGTGCGGCCCGCGACCGGACGCCGCGACGGCGGCGCTGTGCTCGGCGACGGTCATATCGAACCTCCGGGAAGACGGCTGGCATAACAGCGTTATGAAAAAAATAACGCCGTTATGCCATACTGTCAAGATGAGTCCACGCCGAACCGACCCCCAGACGCGCACCGCCCTCGTCGACATCGCCGCCGGCCTGCTCGCCGGCGAGGGCCCCCAGGCGCTGTCGGCCCGCCGCGTCGCCGCGGAGGCGGGCAGCTCGACGATGACCGTCTACACCAACTTCGGCGGCATGAGCGGCCTGGTCCGCGAGATGGTGCTCGAGGGGTTCGCCCGGCTGGAGGCCTACTTCTCGCACGTCAAGGCCACCGACGACCCTGTGGCGGACATGGCGCTGCTCGGCCGCGCCTACCGGCGCAACGCCGTGACCAACCCCCACCTGTACGCCGTCATGTTCGGCGGCGCGCGGCCGGCCGGGTTCTCGCTCACCGACGAAGACCGCCAGCACGGCCGCTACACCCTGGGCACGGTGGTCGGCTGCGCCACCCGGTGCATCGAGGCCGGCCGCTTCCGCGCCGGCGACGCCGAGCTGGCGGCCCATCTGCTGTGGACCGCCGTCCATGGGCTGGTCACGCTGGAGCTGGGCGAGTACCTCATCGATCCCTGCAACGCGGACGTGGTGTTCGAGGCCCAGCTCACCGGCCTGATGGTCGGCGCCGGCGACGACCTGGCGGCGGCCGAGCGCTCCGTCCGCGCCTCGCTCGCCCGCCTGCCCGGCGAGCTCGGCGGCGTGACCCCCTACCCGGCCGGCGGCGACCCCTCCGCGAGCGGGCCGGCCTGACCCTGCGTGCCGGTCACCGGGGCGGGCGTCGGCGGTGGGCGCTCCTCGCCCGGCGAGGGCGCCCGGGGCAGGCACAGGACGAACCGCGCGCCGCGCGCGCTGTCCTCGATGGTCAGCGTGCCCCCGGCCATCTCGGCGATCTGCCGGGCGATGGGAAGCCCGAGACCGGTGCCGCCGGTGTCCCTGCTGCGCGCGGCGTCGAGGCGGGTGAAGCGCTGGAAGACCACTTCGCGCTTGTCGGGCGCGATGCCGCCCCCGTCGTCCAGCACCTCCAGCACCGCGGCGCCGAAGGCGTGGCCGGGGCCGCCGGGCCTGGGGCCCCGGTGCACCTTCACCGTGACCGTGGTCTCGGCGTGCCGCACGGCGTTGTCCACCAGGTTGGTCACCAGCCGGGCGAGCCGCACCCGGTCGGCCACCACCTCCGCTCCCTCGCCCAGCACCAGCTCCAGCCGCTTGGGCATGTGCCGGCTCTTCATCTCGCTCATCACCAGCTCCGCCAGGTCGACCCGGTCGCTGGCGCCGGGGGTGCCGGCGTCCAGGCGGGCCAGCGTCAACAGGTCGCTCACGATCGCCTGGAGCCGGTCGAGCCCGCTGAGGACGGCCCGGCTGGTCGCCTGCCAGTCGTGGTCATCGGTGTCCATCAGGGCGTCCTCGACCTCGGCGCGTATGGCGGCGATCGGCGTGCGCAGGTCGTGGGAGGCGTCAGAGGCCAGGCGGCGCTGCTGCTCCATCGCCGACTGCAGCCGCCCCAGGGTGAGGTTGACGCTCTCGGCCAGGTCGCGCAGCTCGTCCTCACTGTCCGGGGTCGGCACCCGCCGTCCCGGGCAGTCGGCGTTGATCTCGTCCAGCTCCGTCCGGATGGCGTCCACCGAGGACAGCGACGCCGACACCGCGCGGTGGGTGCCGTAGGCGATCCCCGCGGTCAGCAGCAGCGCGCCCCCGATCACGGAGGCGGCCACCAGCGGGTGGGTCAGCGGAGGGACCACCGGGGCGGCGGTGTAGATCGTCCAGACCCGCCCCGCGAGGAACACCTGCTCCCCGACCACGATTGAGCACTCATCGCGTGCGAAGGCCGGGCCGTCGCACACGGTCGCGGTGATCCCGCTCCGGCCGTCCCGCAGGTGCAGGTCCGCCATCGGCGGCTTGCCCTCCATCTCCTTGGACGCCGCCACCACCTTGCCCATCGGGTCGATCACCTGGATGTCGTAGATGAGGCCGTGCGGGATCGGGTCCAGGATGTTGCCGCGGTCCACCTCGGTGCCCACCCGCCCCGCCGTGCCCATGATCTCCTTGGTCAGGTAGGCCGTGGTGGTCATGTGCACGGCGACCAGGATCACGGCGGCCAGCAGGGCGCACAGCACCGCCGCCACCACGCCGGCGTACAGCGTCAGACGGCGTTTCACCGGCCATCGGTGCCCCGGACCCATGCCAAATCCCCCTATAGGCAGTCGACCACATGCCGTAGGGAATCTTGTCGCGGGGGTCGTGGTGCGGCCGCCGCCTCCCCGCGCCCGCCGGAGATCGGAAAAGGACTCGAAGACACCCCCGCCGATGTTCGTCCCGCGATTCCTGGGGCAGCGGCATCCGGTGGACAGCGGGGGGCGGTCCAGGTCCGGTGGCCATGCCTGCGGCCCGCCCTCCCTCGGAGCGTCGCGGGGACGCGGCAGAGATGGGAGAGCATGAGAATCGTCGGCATCGCGGGAAGCGTCCTGTCCAACGCCTACGTCAGCAGGTTGCTGGAGGCGGCGGGCCGGGAGCTCCCCGCTCGGGCGGAGCTCGCGGTGTGGGACGGCCTGGAGCGGGTGCCGCCGGTCGAGGAAGGCCCGCTGCCGTCCCCGCTCTCGCGCCTGTGCGACCGGCTCGCCCGGGCGGACGGCTTACTGATCACCGCCCCCGCGCACAGCGTCCTGCCCCCACAGCTGACGCACGCGCTCGACTGGATCGCCTCCCAGCACGGCGGCACGGTCCTGCTGGGCAAGCCGGCCCTGGTGGTGACCTCCTGCCTGCGCCACCACGAGGCGATGTGGACCCAGACCCGGTTGCAGCGGGCCCTCGCCGCCGCGGGCGCGCACGTCCAGGGCGCCGACCTCGCCATCTCCCCCGCCTTCGGGCACTTCGACGCCGAAGGCCGCGTCACCGACGCGGCCGTCCGCGCCCGGCTCCGCTCGGCCCTGGACCACCTGCGCCCGCCCTCGGCCGCGAGTTCCGCCGCGCCGATCCCCGCTCCGCGGACCCCGCGGACCGCTCAGCCCGGCGGCGCGCGAGCCGTCGTGCGAGGGTGAGGACGGCTGGGAGCCGGAGGTCCCGGCAGGGCGGGACGTTCGGCCCCTGCGCCCGCCCTGCGCCGCGTTGTTCGATGAGGTGACGGGCGAGCCGTCACGGCCCCGCCGCACTCGCCCAAGGAGGCGCCATGGACATCGCGAGCATGACCGCGGCGGACGTGATGAGCCGGGTCGTCGTCACGGTGAGGCCCGATGAGTCGCCCCTGATGGCCTGGGAGCTGATGAGGCGCGGAGGCGTCCACCACCTGCCCGTGGTGGACGCCCGCTCCCACGTGCTCGGCGTCCTCAGGCGCGAGGACATCGCCTCCCACTGGTCGGGCGGTCCGGCCGAGCAGTCCAGCGAGCAGGTGCGGCAGCTTCTGGGCGGCAGGCGCTGCCCCCACGTGGCCCCCGGGACGGGGCTCGCGAGCGTCGCCGCGACGATGGTGGACTCCTGCGTCGACGTCGTGCCCGTCGTGGGCGCCGCCGGCACCCTGGAGGGGCTGGTCACCTCCACCGACGTGCTGCAGGCGGTCGCCGGGCGGCCGGCGCGCGCGGCCGGGCCGACCGAGGTGGTCGCGGGCCTGTTCCGCCTGGAGCCGGTGCTGCCGCCCAGGCGTCCTCCCGGCGGATGAGCGCGGCGTCGGTCAGATGCCCTCGATGCGGCGGCCGGAGACCTCCTGCGCGATGATGCGGATGCACTGGTCGCGCTCGCCGCTCGCCCATGGCCGCACGTCAAGGACGGCGGCCTGCGGTGGCGTCGCATCGGGGGCCAGGTGCTGCGCCGGGCCCTGCACCAGCACGCTCCAGCCGCGGCGCTCGGCCTCGTCGATGCGGTCCACCTCGAAGCCGGCCCTGACGGCGACGCCCGCGACGCCGCCGCGCAGGTCCCGGTCCATCGGCCCGCCCGCCCGCGTGCGGAAGACGATCGCACCGCCGTGGAAGACGTAGTTGACAGGGAAGACGGCCGGGCCGGTGGACCCCGCGTACGCGACGCGCCCGACGCCGCCCGGCGCGATCAGGCGCAGGCACTCGTCGCGGCCGAGCGGGCGAAGGACGGGCCGCCCGGCGGGCCCGCCCTGACAGGGCGGCCGGTCGGCGTTCCCGCCCAGCAGTTCCAGGGCCGTGGTCTCCAGAGCCGCGGCCAGCCGAAGCAGCACGCCCTCGTCGAGGGGGGAGGGATAGGTCTCCAGATACTGCACGTAGCCGGGCACCACCCCGGCGCGTTCGGCGACCTGGCGGCGCGTCAGGCCGAGCCTGCGCCGGTGGTAGGCGAGGCGGCGTCCAAGGTCGCCGGGTGAGGCCGTTCCGTAGGACATCGGCACCCCCTTGTGCGCGCGCGAGCGCGCCTGCCATCTCCGACGCTACTCCTGGCGTCCGCGGAGGTGGCAGGGGAACCGAGGGACCGGCCGTCCCGGGAGGGTCGGTCCGGGAGGAAGGCGGGACCGAAGGGACGTGGGTCCCGCGTGGAAGGGTACTTCGTCCCTGTGGCCACCCGCCGCGGCGGCGCGACCATGGAGCAATGACACCGGCCCCGAAGTTGGAGACTCAGATGAACGACCGCGTCGCCCCTCCGTCGCTGGAAGAGCTCGATCTCGCGGAATGCCTGCGGCTCATCGCGCCGGGAGGCATCGGCCGGGTGGGTTTCACGGCCGCCACCGGTCCGGTGATCCTGCCGGTGACCTACGTCATGTACGAGAAGTCGGTGCTGTTCCGCACGGCCTTCGGCGGCCCGCTCGACGAGGACCTGAGCACCGGGGTGGCGGGCGTCGAGCTGAAGGTCGCCTTCGAGGTCGACGACTTCGACGCCGACGACCGCGTGGGCTGGAGTGTGCTGATCCAGGGCGCGGCCCATCGGGTGTCCGCCGAGGACGAGCTCGCCGCCGTGCGGGCCTCCGGCGTGGAGCCGTGGGCGGGTGGTGAGCGGCGGCTGTACGTCCGCGTCAACCCGGTCCAGATCACCGGCCGCCGCATCACCAGGTCCTAGACCCCGGACGCCGTCCGCCCGCGCGGCACCGGCGTCCACCCCTGCGACCGCCGCAGTAGGGCGCCCGCCGGTTCCCTCGCCGCGGGCGGCGGGGCGCACACGTGGCCCGCCCGGTCTCCTCGCTTCGCTTGAAGGGGTTTTCGTGCCTGACGGCGTGAACGGCGTGGTTCGCCCCACTCCGAACCGTCTTGGGACGTATATGCGGAAGGGACCTTGGGCTCTGTTCCCCCCGGCGTGCCGGCCGATGGAATGGAACGGTGCAAAAGGCGGGGGGCGTCATGATCGTGGTGGGAGTCGACGGGTCCCCGGCCGGTTTCGAAGCCGCGCGCTGGGCCGCCGGGGAGGCGGCGCTGCGCGGCGCCGGGCTGCTGGTGGCGCACGCGATGCCGGCGTGGGCCGCCGAGGCCGGGGCCGGGCCCTACGCCGAGGTGGCGCGATGGATGCGCGACGGCGCCGACGCGATCTTGCGTGAGGCGCTGGATCAGGCGCGCCGGGTCGCCCCCGGCGCGGAGATGAGCCACGTGCGTCTGCCCGGCGACCCCCGTGCGGCTCTCATCGAGGCCGCGGGCGCCGCCGAGCTGCTCGTGGTCGGCAACCACGGCCTCGGCGGCCTGCGCGGACTGCTGCTCGGGTCGGTCGCGCTCGGCGTCGCCGGGCGCGCGCCGTGCCCGGTGGCCGTCGTGCGGCCCGTGCCGCAGGGCGCGCGGCCGCAGATCGTCACCGGCGTCGACGGCCCCGGCTCCGGCGAGGAGGCGCTGCGGTTCGCGTTCGCCGAGGCGGCCCTGCGTCAGGTCGAACTCGTCGTCGTGCACCTCGGGAACGGCCCCGGCGGGGGAAATCAGGGGCCGCCGCCCGCCGCCTGCCACCGATGGAGGGAACTGCACCCCGAGGTGAAGGTGAGCGAGCCGGTCGTGAGCGGGGAGGCGGTGGACGTGCTGGCCGAGGCGTCCGCGCGGGCCGAGTTGCTGGTCGTCGGCTCGCGCGGGCGCGGCGTCCTCACCGGGCTGGTGCTCGGCTCGGTGAGCCACGCCCTCCTGTACCAGGCGCTCTGCCCCGTCGTCGTCCTGCCCCCGCCCACGGGGCCGGCCCCGCCCTCCGAACCCGCCGCCGGTGACCGGGCTCCGGGTCGCCGGCGGGGCGCCGGACCCGCGCCCTGAGCCGGAGGTCATCGGCGGCCGGAGGACGCGCCGCGATCCCTGCATCGCCCTGTGTCCGGCACCGGACGCGGTCGGTGCGACACTTCCTCGTATGACGGACAACGAGTCGCGTTCAGTCATCCCCAACATGCGGCTGGACGACCTGCTGTCGGAGCTGCGGGTCCGGCTGGAGGCCGTGCTGGCCACCCGCGACCGCGTGCACGCCCTGCTGGACGCGGTGGTGTCGGTGGGCAGCGACCTCGCCCTGGAGACGGTGCTGCACCGCATCGTCGAGACCGCCACCACCCTGGTGGACGCCACCTACGGCGCCATGGGCGTCATCGGCGAGGAGAACACCCTCGTGCAGTTCGTCCCGGTCGGGCTGAGCGAGGAGGAGATCACCCGCATCGAGCACTGGCCGCACGGGCTGGGCCTGCTCGGCCTGCTGATCAAGGAGCCCCAGACGCTGCGGCTCACCCACATCTCCCAGCACCCGGAGTCCTCCGGCTTCCCGCCCGGCCACCCGCCCATGGGCGGCTTCCTCGGCGTGCCGATCAGGGTGCGCGAGAAGGTCTTCGGCAACCTCTACCTCACCGAGAAGCGCGGGGGAGGGGAGTTCGACGAGGACGACGAGGCCATCGTGGTCGCCCTGGCCACCGCCGCCGGCGTCGCCATCGAGAACGCCCGCCTGTACGAGGACACCCGGCGTCGCGAGACCTGGCTGCAGGCCTCCTCGGAGATCACCACCCGCCTGCTGTCGGGAGCCGACCCGGGGGAGGTGCTGAGTCTCATGGCGCGCCGGGCCCGCGAGATGGCCGACGCCGACGTCTCGGCGATCCTGCTGCCCGACGACGGCGACGAGGGCGGCAAGACGCTGCGCGTGGTCATCCGGGACGGCGAGCCGGGCGCCCGCCGGCCGGGCGACGAGGTGCCGGTCGGGGTGTCCCTGGAGGGCAGGGCGTTCGTGCGGGGCGAGCCGCTGATGCTGAACAACGCGGGGGAGAGCGAGATCCTCGACGGCCTGGAGGACCACCCCATGCCCGGACCGGTGGTCGCGGTGCCGCTGGGCGCGGCCGGCGCGGTGCGCGGGGTGCTCTCGCTGGGCAAACGGCATGGGCGCATCCCGTTCAGCCACTCGGAGCTGCGCACCCTGTCGGCCTTCGCCGGGCAGGCCGCCGTCGCCCTGGAGCTGGCCGAGACCCGTAAGGACGCCGAGCGGCTCGGCCTGCTGGAGGATCGCGACCGCATCGCCAAGGACCTGCACGACGTCGTCATCCAGCGCCTGTTCGCCGTCGCCATGACGCTCATGAGCGCGGTGCGCCTGGTGGAGCGGCCGGAGGCGTCCTCCCGGCTGCAGAGCGCCATCGACGAGCTGGACAACACCATCCGGCAGATCCGCTCCACGATCTTCGCCCTGCAGACGCCGCGTGAGGCCGCGGGGCCGAGCCTGCGCGCGCAGATCGTCGAGGTGGTGGAGAACGCGCGCGGCCACCTGGGGTTCATGCCCGCGCTGAGCATGGAGGGCCAGCTCGACAACCAGGTGCCGCCCCGGCTCGCCGAGCAGGTGCTCGCGGTGCTCAGCGAGTCGCTGTCCAACGTCGTGCGCCATGCCAAGGCCACCCGCGCCGAGGTCGTGGCGCGGACGCGGGACGACCGGCTCACCCTGATCGTGGAGGACAACGGCGTCGGCCTGTCCGGGGGAGGACGGCGCAGCGGGCTGCGCAACCTGGAGGAGCGGGCGGCCGGCCTCGGCGGCACGTTCGAGCTGGACGCGCCCGCGGGCGGGGGCACCCGCCTGACCTGGAGCGTGCCGCTCGGCTAGCGCCGGATGCGCCGCCCGGATACCTGCTCGGTGGACACGACGATGAAGTGCTCGCGGCCGCCCGGCGCCCACGGGGTCAGCGGCAGCTCCGACAGCCGGGCGATCTCCTCGGGGTCGCTCACGGCGCGCGCGTGCCCCACAGCGGTCACCGACCAGCCGGTGCGGGCCCGCGGGTCTATCTCGTCGGCCTCGAACGCCACGATCGCGTTGCCCGCGGCGGCGGCGAGCTTGGAGCCCGTCCCGGTGCGGATCACGATGCTCGTGCCGTCGAGGTGGAAGTTCACAGGCTGGACGGCCGGGAGGGCGCGGTCGGTGTAGACGATCCGTCCTATCGGGGTCGAGGCGAGCAGTTCCAAGCACTCTTCCCGGGAGAGCACCTGCAGGCCGGCAGCATCGATCTTCACGCGTCACAGCCTGCCCGAGCGAGGGGGGATCCGGTTAGGGGCTAAGGTCCCCTCTTCATCCCTGACGGGCGGTTCCACTCCGTGGAGCGGCCGTCACGGCAGGCGCAGGCCGGCGATGAGGAGGCCGGCCAGCCGGCGCGCGTCGTAGCGGGGATCGGTGTCCGCGCCGATGCACAGGTTGCCGACGCCGCGCATGAGCTCGTAGGCGTCCACGTCGGCGCGGATCTCGCCGGCGGCGGCCGCGGCGCGGAGCAGGCCGGCGCACACCGGCACGAGCCGGTCGAGGAAGTAGGCGTGCAGCGCGTCGAACCCGGCGTCGTCGGAGCGCAGCACCGCTGCGAGCCCGTGCTTGGTGACCAGGAAATCGACGAACCGGTCGATCCACGCCCCGAGTGCGGCGTGCGGGGTCGGGCCGGCGGCCAGCAGGGCCGGACCGGCCTCGGCGCACACCTCGACCTGGTGCCGGTAGACGGCGATGATCAGATCGGCCCGCGTCGGGAAGTGGCGGTAGATCGTGGCCACGCCGACCCCCGCCCTGGCCGCGATGTCGCGCACCGGCGCCTCGACCCCCGAGGCCACGAAGGCCGCCGCGGCGGCGTCGAGCAGCGCCGCCTCGTTGCGCCGGGCGTCGGCCCGCTTGCGCGGGGCCGTGCGCGCCGCGTCCCCGTGATCTCCGGCGTTCCCGTGGTCGCCGTCGCCCTCGTTCACCGTGCCGTTCCCTCCGCTACCGTGCTCACCATTGACTTACTTTGTAAAGGAGGCCGCTCGGACACACTGCAAAGAAACCACCATCAGAACCACAGCGACGAACGGACCCATGATCAGGCCTGATGCCAGTCGTGGCGTTCGAGGAAGGTGTGGTCGCCGGTGGCGTAGTCGGTGAAGGACTCCTGCAGGGCCTTCAGTCCGGTGACGTGGGTGCGCAGGAGCAGGTCGCGCGGGCTGTCCTTGAACTCCAGCTCGTATCCGCCGGGTTCGGGGGAGACCTGGAGGAAGTGCCGGCCGAACACGACCAGGGCGGCGAACGGGTTCTGCGCCGAGAGGGTGGCGAGGACGTCCGACACCAGCCCCAGATCGGGGTCGGTGATGACCATGCCGTCGCCGGTGTGCAGTTGCATCTCGCGGAAGGAGCCGGTGGGCGCGAGGTTGTGCACCAGGTGGCGCTGGGGGTCGTAGCAGACCAGCCCGCACGCGCGGGCCAGGGCGAACGCGGTTCGCGCGACCTCGTCGGACCTGTCCAGGCCGACGGTGACGACGGCGTACGCGGGGGAGGCGGCCTCGGCCTCGGGGGAGGCGGCCTCGGCCTCGGGCAGGCCCCCGGCGAAGGCCGCGACTCCTGGGTGGGGCCGGACGGCCGTGGTGTCGCCGCGGCCGAGGGCCGCGTGGATCTCCCTCGCGCGTTCCCTGGTGATCGGCTCGGGTTCGTGCCAGGCGGTCAGGACGAAGTTCATGCTCTCCATGGTCCTCTACCCGGCGTGGTGCGCGGACGCTCCGTCCCGCCGCCCCCGCGCCAGGGCCGTGGTCGCGATGAGCCCGCCGCTACGGCCCGCGGGGACGGGAAAGGCCCGGCGGGGACGCTTTGTGGCGTGCCGCCGGGCCGGGCGGCCGCCGCCATCGGTGTGCGTGACGGCGGCCGCGGTCGGACGGGCCGGTCAGAAACCGGCGGTGATGCGGGTGAAGTCCCAGTTGTTCTGGGAGACGCCGCTGCAGGTCTCCGACACCCCGCCGCCCGGGCAGGGACGGTCGCGGTTGACCGACCAGAAGGCCAGGCGGGTGAGGCCCTTGGACTTGGCCCAGTCGCGGATCTGCGTCCAGGTCCCGGTCGAGGTCACCTCCTGCTGGTCGGACAGGCCGTTCATGCCGGAGATGCCCATGTGCGCGTAGGCCTGGGCGTCGGTCCAGCCCCAGGCGCTCTTGAGGGCGTTCTTCAGCCCTTCGGAGGCGTTGACGGTGCTCTGGTACATGTTGGCGCCGCCGCCGAAGTCGAACGGCATGATCGTGTAGTTGTCGATGGGGACGTTCAGCGCCCTCGACTGGTTGATCAGGCGGATGCCGTCGCCGCTGGGGCCGCTGGTGCCGGTGCCGAAGGTGAGGACCACCTTGACGTTCGGGTTGTTCTGCTTGACGATCTTGAGTCCGCCGAGGATGCGGTCCTGGACGGTGTAGTTGGAGAACTCGTCGGTGTTCTCGATGTCGAAGTCGACCACGGCCGGGCCGACGGCGTTGATGACCTGCTGGACGGCTCCGGCGAAGGCGCTGGAGGAGGAGCAGTTGGGGCCGAGCTTGTTGCCCGACCAGCCGCCGAAGGACACCTGGACGCTGCCGCCCGCGCCCTTGACGGCCGAGATCGTCTGCGCGTCGGCGCCGCCGGTGAGCGGGCGCGAGCCGTCCCACATCGGCGTGCAGCCGCCGCCGGAGAGGATGAAGGCCATGGTGAAGGACTTCACCCCGGTCGCGCTCATGACCGAGGTGGCGCTCGGCGGGCTGCCCCAGCCCATGTAGAGGTAGGGCGCGCCGGCCATCTTGCCGGGGGTGGGCGGCGGGGTGGTGCCGCCTCCGGGGAGGGTCCACTGCTGGTTGGCGCCGGCGAAGCAGTCCCAGATCTGCAGGGGCGTGCCGTCGGCCGAGCTCGGGCCGGTGGCGTCCAGGCACTTGCCGAGGGCGCGCAGTGTGCCGTCGCTCTGGGCGGTCCAGACCTGGGCGGCGCTGCCGTTGCAGTCGTAGAGCTGGACCTTGGTGCCGTTGGCGCTGCTGGCGGCGGCCACGTCCAGGCACTTGCCGAGGGCGCGGATGGTGCCGTCGGAGCCGGTGGTCCACTGCTGCGCGGTGGTGCCGTTGCAGGTGTACAGCTGCACCTGCGTGCCGTTGGCGCTGGAGGCCGCGGCGACGTCGACGCACTTGCCGCCGTAGCCGGTGATCTGGCCGGTGGCCGCCGAGGCGGGGATCAGGCCGGTGGCGAGCAGGGGCAGCGCCGCGGCGGCGGCCACCGTGAGCACCCGGGAACGGAGTCGGGAGGGGGAGCGGAAACGGCCGGAGTGTTCCGGATTCATGGGGGGTGTCGCTTCCTTCGTGCGTGGGGGGAGGTGCCGTGTTCTGTGCTGTTCCTGTGGTCGTGCGGGGACGGAGGCGAGAGGGACCTCGCCCGGGGTCGGTCCTTCCTTGCGCTTCGGGTGGGCAGCCCCGAAACTCTTAGGAAGGTTTCTTGTTTAATGAGAGGATTCAACGCCCTGCGGCCACTTGGAGTCAAGAGGCTCGTTGCCGCCGAGGTAGGGGACTATGGGGGACCGGAATACGAGCGCTCCGGAGGAGGACCAGAGATGACCGCCGCACGAAAATTCGCCGACGCCGGATCCCTGACCCCGGTGATGCGGGAGGTCTTCGGTTCCGACCGCCGCATCGCGGGCGTCGACCGGCTGCTCAACGGCAGCAAGAAGGGCGTCTACCGGGTCACGCTGGACGACGCCACGAGCACGATCGTCTATGTCTGGAACGCCGACGAGGACTACTGGGACGGGCTGCTTCCCGATGGCCACGACGACCCGTCGAACCCGTTCGCCCACGCCTCCGGCATCTCCTTCTTCGAGGGCGCCACCCGTCGGCTGGAAGCGGTCGGAGCTCGTTCGCCGCGGCTGTTGCTCGCCGACCGCGGCAGGAATCTGTACCCGGGCGACATCGCCGTCGCGGAGGACGTCCGCGGCGGAACGCTGGAGGCGCTGCTGGAACGCGATCCGGACGCCGGCCGGCGAACGCTCGCGCGGCTCGCGGACATGCTTCGGCGCATGCACGCCTACCGCGCGCCGGCGTTCGGGCGGGTGGCGTGGATCGACGGCGGGGGCGCGCCGCCGGACACGACCTGCGAGCAGGCATACCTGGAGCGCACGTTGGTGAACATCGCCACCGCCGTGCCCCGTGACGTCCGCGCGGCGCGAGGCGAGGCGATGCTGGAGGAGAAGCTCCGCGTCCTTCACGCCGCAATCGAGCCGCGCGCGGAGCTCGGCGTGGTCCACGGCGAACTCTGCGCGCAACACACGCTCGTCGGGCCGGACGGGGAACCCGTCATCATCGACATCGAGGGCCTGATGTACGCCGACATCGAAGTGGAGCACTGCTGGATGCGGATGCGCTTCGGCCCGCACTACGAGACGCTCCGCGACCCCGGCCTCGACCCGCGGCGCATGAGGTACTACCAGTACGTCATGCACCTGGACCTGGTCGGCGGCCCGCTTCGCATCGCCGAGGGCGACTCCCCGAACCGGCGGTGGATGCTCGACGTGGCGGACTTCCATCTGCGGAAAGCGCTCGACTACGAGACATGAGTCGGCGTCCGCGACATGCGCCGCTCCAGAGTGATCCGGCCGGCGAGGGGTGGCGAATACGTCCCGGTTCACCTCGGCGCGGATCGCCGTGGCATGTCTCGCTCGCATTCCGGCCTCACTCCTACGGAGACCACTTCTGGTTGGCGGCGCCCGTGCAGTCCCAGATCTGCAGGGGCGTGCCGTCGGCCGAGCTCGGGCCGGTGGCGTCCAGGCACTTGCCGAGCACCCGCAGTGTGCCGTCGGAGGCCGCCGTCCACTGCTGGGCGCCGGTGCCGTTGCAGTCGTAGAGCCGGACCCTGGTGCCGTTGGCGCTGCTCGCCCCGGCCACGTCCAGGCACTTGCCCAGCGCCTGCAGGCTGCCTTCGACGCCGGTGGCCCACCGCTGGGCGGCGCTGCCGTTGCAGGTGTACAGCTGCACCTGCGTGCCGTTGGCGCCGGAGGCCCCGGCGACGTCGACGCACTTGCCGCCGTAGCCGGAGATGGGCCGGCCGCCGGCGAAGGCCGTGCCCGGCCAGGTGAAGGTGGCCGAGGTGCGGGTGGGCAGGGTGTAGGTGAACGACTGCCCGGCCCAGTTGACCTTCACCGACTGGGCGCTGCCGGTGGTGTTGTAGGCGATCAGCGCCTTGGAGCCGTCGGGGTTGCGCCAGGCGACGTTCTTCACCGCCGAGCCGGCCGTCGAGGCGATGCGGTAGGCGCCGGGCCTGACGAACTTGGTGAGGTGGCCCATGGTGTAGTACTCGATGGTGTAGTCGACCTGGCCGTGGCGCGCGTCGCCGTTGTGCACGGTGACCAGCCCGGTGCAGACGTCGCAGCCGCCGTTGTGCGGGTTGTGGGCCTGGTCCATGGCCAGCCCCCACTTGATCCAGCTACGGTCCCAGTTGCGGGTGTAGTCGATCAGGTTGTTCATGTCCTCGCGGTGCTGGTCGCCGATCCAGGTGCCGCCCGAGTGCTCGGTCATGTACGCGTTCACGTTCGGGTACTGGTCGTGCACCGTGCTCTGCGTGCCGACGTCCCCGCCGTAGCCGTGCCAGGCGATGCCGCCGAACAGCGGGTCGTCGCGGATCGCGGTGTCGGCCAGCAGAGGGGCGCCCCAGGTGTTCCAGCCGTCCCAGTTCCAGTCGTGCACGAGGGTCTTGGTGGTGATCCCCGCGGTGCGGAAGGCCGGCCACAGCGCGCTCTTGATGAAGTACTGCAGCCCGGAGGCGTTCCAGTTCATCGAGGGGTATCCGGCGCAGCAGGTGGGCTCGTTCTGCGGCGTGACGTAGTCGATGCGCACGCCTTGGGCCTGGTATGCCTGGATGTACCGGGCGAAGTACTCGCCGTACATGCCGTAGTACTGCGCCTCCAGCCAGCCCTGGCTCCAGGCGTCGTTGTCCTTCATCCAGGCGGGCGCGCTCCACGGCGAGGCCATGACCTTCAGTGCGGGGTTGAGCGCCTTGGCCTGCTTGGTCAGCGGCACGATGTCGGTCAGGTCGTGGGCGATGGAGAAGCCCGACAGGTCGCAGCAGGTGTCGTCGTAGGAGTAGCTGGAGCGGGCGAGGTCGGAGGAGCCCATCGGGTTGCGCAGGAAGCCCAGGCCGATGCCCTGGACGGGGTCGAACAGCCTGCGCATCACCGTGTCGCGGGCACCGGCGCTGAGCACGCCGCTGCTGTTCAGCAGCCAGGCGGCCGAGTCGGTGACCGAGGCGCCGCCGCCTTCGAACTGCTGGTAGGTGGTGTTCTCGTCGACGGTGATGGTCTGGGCGGCGCCGGGGCTGGTGGCGGTGAAGCCGATGGGCGCCTGCTGTTGCAGGCCGCGCGTCACCGTGCGGCCGGCGGCGTCGGAGGTGGTGGTGAGCCAGACGTTGACGGTCTCGCCGGCGGCCTGGGCGGGGGCGGCGCCGGCGACGTTGAGCGCGGTGCCGGCCAGCAGGAGCACGGCGGGCAGCGCGAGACGCGCTCTGCGGAATGGAGGCAGGGGCATGGGCCGGTCTCTCTCGACGGGGGAGCGAGGGGAGCTTCGCCCGTACGGCCCTGCCCGGCGGCGCACGGCGTGGTGTGCCAGTGGTAACACGGGGCTCATGGGGAGCGCAACGCGTGCGGGCCTTGACATCCGCCCTCACCATCACCGTCCTGGGCCTTTACTCTTAAGAAAGTTTCTTTTATGTTTGCCGCACCCCCCAGCGAAGGAGTCCGGCATGCGAAGAACGATCTTGGTGGTGGTCACGGCGTTGATGACGGCCGGGATCACGGTGTTCGCCGCCTCGCCCGCCCTGGCCCACGGGTACGTGAACTCGCCGCCGAGCCGGCAGGCCATGTGCGCCCAGGGCCGAGTCACCGGCTGCGGCGACATCATCTACGAGCCGCAGAGCGTCGAAGGGCCGAAGGGGCAGCGCAACTGTCACGGCGGGGTCGCGCGCTTCGCCCAGCTCAGCGACGACGGCAAGTCGTGGCCGGCGACCTCCGTCGGCTCCACGGTCACCTTCAACTGGGTGCTCACCGCCCGCCACGCCACCAGCACCTGGGAGTACTACATCGGCAACACCCGGGTGGCGGTGTTCGACGACGGGGGCCGGCAGCCGGGGGCGACCGTCTCGCACACCGTGAGCCTGTCCGGCTTCAGCGGCAGGCAGAAGGTCCTGGCCATCTGGAACATCGCCGACACGGTGAACGCGTTCTACTCCTGCGTCGACCTGCAGATCGGCGGCGGCGGCAACCCGCAGCCGACCCCGACGCCCACGCCGACCCGCACGCCGACGCCCACTCCCACCCCGACTCCGACGACTCCCGCGCCGGGCGGCACGTGGGCGGCCGGCACCGCGTACGCGGTGGGCGCCCAGGTGACCTACGACGGCCTGCGGTATCGCTGCCTCCAGGCGCACACGGCACTGGTGGGCTGGGAGCCGCCGAAGGTCCCGGCCCTGTGGCAGAGGGTCTGACCCCACCTCCACCTGACCCCTTGCGGGCGTCGCGTCCGATGGCGGGCGCGGCGCCCGCAGGCGTGCGCCCGGGGGGCACCGCCGGGTGGGGCGGCGCCGGGCACATCGGCGTCGGGCGGCGTGCGCGCGCCGGAGTGCCAGGCCCGGCCGACGGCCGCCTGCGAGCACGCCTCGGAGATCAGGGCCTTGCCGGTTCACTACTCTGTGGTACGTTGTAGTGGTACTTGGTGCTACCGAGTACTGGATACCGAAGAGGACTCACGGTGGACGACCTGACGGAGATGCTGAAGGGCACGCTCGAGGGCTGCGTGCTCGAGATCATCGACAGCGAGGAGACCTACGGGTACGCCATCACGCGCCGGCTGAACGAACTCGGCTTCGCCGACGTCATCGAGGGGACCGTCTACACCATCCTGTTGCGCCTGGAGAAGAACGGGCTCGTCGAGGTGGCGAAACGACCGTCCGAGCTGGGGCCGCCGCGCAAGTTCTTCGCACTCAACGACGCGGGGCGCGCGCAGCTCGCGACCTTCTGGGCGAAGTGGGAGTACATCACATCGCGGATCGACAAGCTCAGAGAGGGCGGGAGATGAACCTCTGGGAGACCATGACGGGCAGCGATCTGACCAGGGAATGGAATGCCTTCGAAGCCCGGGCCGAGGCGTTGCCGGCCGACTACCGGGCGGCGTGGGAACAGATCAAGTGCCATCTGTTCCCCTATGGGGACTTCACCGGCCGAAACCTGATGCCGATTCTCGACGGTGCTCTGGGGCTGCTCGAAGAGACGGCGGCCGATGGGCAGAGCATTCACGAGGTGCTGGGTGAGGACATCAAGGGCTTCTGTGCGGCCCTGGCGGGCGGGCAGGGGGCTCGGAGCTATCGCGACCGGTGGCGCGAGCGGTTGAACAAGAACGTCGCCAGGAAACTGGGCCGGCTGGGAGGCTGACGTGGGCATCCACGACATCATCGAGGGCAAGAGGCAATGGCGGGCGCACATGGCCCGGGTCAAAGCGCTCCCGCCCGACTATCGGATCGTCTACAAGGAGATCCAGAGGTACCTGTTCAAGGTCGGAGCGTTGGACCTGACCGACGGATCCCTGTTCTCCGGCATCCTCGACTTCTTCCAGGAGGGCGTCGCGGCCGGCAGGGGAGTCCTGGAGCTCATCGGCGACGATGTCGCCGCCTTCTGCGACGAGCTGATCAAGGACTCGCGCACCTACGCGGACATCCATCAGGAGTCCACCGGCGGGCAACCCGGCACGGCAGGGAAGTGACATCCGCCGGCCGGGGTGCTGATGGAGTTCTCCGATCGGTGGCCGGACCATCGGCCCCCGTGCCGTTCTCAGAACTGGGCCCGCGACTCCCGACAGCGCTTTGATCTACAATGTAAAGGCGCTGAATATGTACAACCACCTATAAATTCCTCAGACCAATCAACCCGCAACGACGAACCGACCCTTGCGACTCCTCGGCGGCGGCGCATTCGTGCGACAGGAGGGTCCCGTCGGCGTGTTGTTCGGGAAAATCACCTGGGCCTGCGCGAACGATCAATATTCGTGACCTGCGGGGAGGGGGCGGCCGTCGCGGTGTTCACGGTGATCAATAGTGTTGCGAGGCCGTTGTGATGTTGTGGTGAGTGTGCGCGCCCTATTGGGGTAGCGATGGGCTCATGGCCGATACTTGTAGCTCCGGACGTGTGGTCGCGGGACGTTACCGGCTCCTGGAACCCCTTGGGCAGGGTGGCATGGGAGTCGTGTGGCGCGCCGTGGACGAGCTGCTGCTCCGCGAGGTGGCGATCAAAGAGCTGCTCGGCTCGGCGGAGTTGACCCAGCCGGAGCGTGAGATCTTCACGACGCGGACCTTCCGCGAGGCGCGGGCGGCCGGGCGGCTGAGCCATCCGGGCGTCGCGGCCGTCTATGACGTCTTCGAGGACGACGGCCATCCGTGGATCGTGATGCAGCTGGTGCCCTCACGGACGCTCGGGGCGATCGTCCGTGAGGACGGCGCGCTGCCGCCGCGGCGGGTCGCCGAGATCGGCCTGCAGGTGCTGGCGGCGCTGACGGCCGCGCACGAGGCGGGGGTGCTGCATCGGGACGTCAAGCCGGACAACGTGCTGGTGACGGCGGACGGCAACGCGGTGCTGACCGACTTCGGCATCGCGACGCTGGAGGAGGACTCGCCGGTGACCAGGACCGGGACGCTGGTGGGGACGCCGGCGTTCATCGCCCCGGAGCGCGCGCTCGGGGGGCGGGCCGAGCGGGCGTCGGACCTGTGGTCGCTCGGTGTGACGTTGTACTTCGCGGTCGAGGGCAGGTCGCCGTTCCAGCGGGGGCACATGCTGGCGACGCTGGCCGCGGTGCTGTACCAGGAGGCGGCGCCGTTCCAGAGCGCGGGGGCGCTGGCTCCGGTGATCGAGGGGCTGCTGGTGAAGGACCCGGCGGTCCGGATGCGGGCGTCCGAGGTGGCCCGCCTGCTGGGCGAGGTCGCGTCCGGTCGTGCGACGGAGCCGGTGGGGGTGCCGACCGCCGTGTCGGCCCCGATGCCGATCCCGGAGGCGGGCGCGGGTCCGGTGCGGGGCTCGACGTCGGGGACGGGTGTGGTGTCCGGTCCTGGGGGGCTGTCGCGGCCCATGGCGATGGCCGGCCGGGCCTTGTCGCCGGAGGCGGTCTCCCTGCCGGCGCCGCGCCGCCTGTTCGCCGCGGCGGGTGCCACGCTGCTGCTGGGCGGGCTGGTCGTCGGAGGGCTGGCCTATCTGCGTCCTGCGGTCGATCAGGGGATGGCGGCGGCGCCGGAGGCGGTGCGGGTGACGGTGGCGCCGTCCCGGCCTGTCGCGGAGGAGCCTGGCACCGGCGGCGAGCGGGTTGCGGATCGGACGGGGGAGGGTGCCGGTCGTGCGCCGGGGGGTCGTGGGACGGGCTCGCGGGGCGGGGCGGCGCGCCCGGAGGCGGTGTCCCTCTTGGGCGGGGGACGGCCGGAGGGGGTGAGGTCGGTGAAGAAGGCGCCGGGAGGTCCGTCCGGCGCCGGGCGGACGAAGAAGCACGGTGAGGCGAAGGGGCCTGGTGGGGGGAAAGGGCCCGCTAAGGAGAAGGGGTCCGGGAAGGAGAAGGGGTCCGGGAAGGAGAAGGGGTCCGGGAAGGAGAAGGGGTCCGGTAAGGGGAAGGGTGAGGGGGGAAAGGGCGGCGGCGCGAAAGGCAAGGGCTCCGCGCGCAAGCCCGATAGGCCTGGTAGTCCGGGTATTTCCGCCATTCCTGGCAAACCGGCCAAGGCTGGAGAGAAGGCCAGAGGCGGGGCAAAAGGGAAGTTCCACTAGCGCCTGAACGCGCGCCCCGGCGGTTCGACCGCCCTTTTCCCGTTGAAGGTCGATCGAGCATCTGGCGCTTCGATCGCGTTGGCCGTACGTTGCAATTCCGGGTCAGGCCGACGATTGGAGCGACGGGATGGCTCTTGGTGAGTCCGGTGCGAGTGCGCGGCGTTCCGGTGGGGCGGTTCGGCCGGAGCTGGTGGCGTTCGGAGTGGTCGGGCCGCCGCTGTTCGTGGCGGTGTGGCTGCTGGAGGGGTCGGTGCTCCGCCCTGAGGGGTACAGCGCGCTGCGGCATCCGGTGAGTTCGCTGGCCATCGGCGAACTGGGGTGGATCCAGGTGGCGGACTTCCTGATGGTGGGTCTGTCGTTGCTGGTGTTCGCGTTCGCCCTGCGGCCGGCGATGCGGCTCTACGGGGGCGGCCTATGGGTGCCGTTGCTGGTCGCGCTGGCCGGATTAGGTCTGGTGGGTTCGGCACTGTTCACCACCGATCCGTGGAGTGGATATCCGCCGGGGACGCCGGCGGTGCCGCAGGGCGCGGCGGCGACGATCCACGGGACGTTGCACGGTGTGTTCGGGACTCCGGTGTTCCTGGGGTTGCCGGTGGCGGCTCTGGTGGCCTGTTACCGCTTCGCCAAATCGGGGCATCGGTGGTTCGCCGTCTACAGCGCCGCGTCGGCGGTGGTGTTCCTGGTGGGGTTCGTGCTGGCGTCCAAGGCGTTCGCGCAGGATCCCGGGCTGGTGGCGGTGGGCGGGCTCTTGCAGCGCCTGACGCTGGTGGTCGGGATGGCGTGGTTGACCGCGCTGGCGGTGCGGGTGCTGCGTGATTCGCGGGGTGGCGAGGTGCGTGACCCGGACGGCGGGGCGGTGCGGGCCGCCGGGTGAGGCCGTGGTGCGGCGACGGGGCGCCGCGTGATCCCAGGGGTGCCGCGCGGTGCGGGGCCCCTGGGTAGGGGTACGGCGCGGCCCGGGTGCCGGGGTGGTCTCCGGGGTGGCGCGGCCGGGGCGGTGGTGCGGGTTGGCGTCCGGGGCGGTGGTGCGGCGGTCTTGGGCCCAGGGCGCTTGAAGGGTGGGGCAGGTGGGGCTGTCAAGTTGGGGGGCTTTGCACTTTTGACGGCGGTCTGGTGTTGATGAGGGATTCTCGACCATTCCGGGGTGTTGGCGGGCCGGCGACGTTACCGGCCGGTTGACCTGGGACGGGTAGCGTTCGTACCTACATCCCGAATCGGATGAAAGGGCACAGATGGCCGCACAATTCGAGGTGTCCATCGCCTACCGGCCACCCGTCGTCCTCCTGGCGCTGGCGGGGGAACTCGACCTGGCCACGGCGGACATCCTGGTCGCGAGCGCCAAGGATCTGATCGGCCGCGGACACGCGCACCTAGCGCTGGACGTCACTGACCTGCGCTTCTGTGACTCGACCGGACTGGAGGCCATGATCGCGGCGAGCGAGCGGACAGCGGGCGCCGGTGGTTCGCTGCGACTGGTGGGCGTCCGGGGCATCCTGCAACGCGTCCTGGAGGTCACCCGGCTGGAGCATCCCTTCCGGCCCGACCTTGACGGCCGCCCGGGGGACTGGTCGGCGACCGCGCCGTCTCCGGTTCCGTCCGCGCGCCCTGTGACGCCGCCGCGCGTGTACGCCAGGGCGCTGGTCGGCCGCGCCCGTGAGACGACTCCGCGGGCCCCCTCGGCGGTGTGAGCCCCGGCCGCCGCGCCGTGCCCTCCGGCCGGACGGTCCGGAGCGTCCATGATCAGCGCGGGCCCGTCGTGCCCGCCGGATCTCTTTCCGGGGTTTCGGGCGCGAGCCTGTCGAGGTACCCGAATGGCACTGGGCCGGCTGCTATGTCCACTCGTCGTCGATGTGGCCGGCGCCGGGGTGGGGGTGTCGTCGGGGCGGAATGCCGCCGCATTCGGGGCGGTGCTCGAAGTGCCACCACTCGTTGTCGTAGATGCGGTACAGGTCGTAGCGGGCGCCGTGCCGCTCCAGCCAGCGCGCGCCTTCGTGGGGGCGCACGTCCAGCGCGATGCCTTTGACGTGGGGTGATTGCGCCGGTGGGAGCACGAGTGTTCGCGGCGAGGGGTGGGAGCCGCAGCGGCGCGCCTGTTCGTCGAACATCCGTTGCTGGACGAGGGGGTCGCGGTATCCGGAGGTGAGGCCGATGATCTGGCCGTGACGCCAGAGCGCCTCGGTGCGCGCCGCGGTGAACGCGGCCATGGCGCCGTCGGTGAGGCCGGTGAGATCCTCGGCGGGGAACCGCATGCTCAACGCCCAGCGGCAGGCCAGTTCGCGGGCGCGGCCGGGCCGGCGGGCGAACGCCGCGGGTAGCAGTAGCGCGGCGAGCATCAGGGTGACCACGGCGAACAGCCGGTCCCGGGGCCGAGGGGGGATCGTGTGTGGTTGGTTCATGGACGACTACGATTGGCGCCGAATGTGCCCGCGTTGTGCGCCGAATGTCATGGTTGGTCGACGGCGGCCGCCGTCGGCGCGACCGTGACACGACCATGACACGGCGCGGACGAGGCGGGGACACGGCCGGTCGAGAGTGGATGGAGTTGACCGGCGGGCGAGTTACGGAGCGTGCGGTGAAACTCGGCGGGGTGTCGCGGGTGCTGTTGATCGAGGATGACCCGGCCGTGCGGGAGGGTCTTGAACTGGCCCTGACCCGGCACGGGCACCGGGTGCGGGCGGTGGAGTCCGGCGAGCAGGGGCTGGACCGGCTGCGCACCGACCTTCCCGACGCCGTCGTGCTCGATCTGATGCTGCCCGGCATGGACGGGTTCGAGGTCTGCCGCCGCATCCGGGCCGCCGGGGAGGTGCCGATCATCATGCTGACCGCGCGCGGCGACGACATGGACGTGGTGGCCGGGCTGGAGGCGGGGGCGGACGACTACGTGGTCAAGCCGGTGCAGCCCAGGGTGCTGGAGGCGCGCATCCGCGCGGTGCTGCGGCGGATGGGGCGCGACCAGGCGGAGCTGGAGCGGCACGGGGAGCTGACCATCGACCGGGCCGGGCTGGTGGTCACCAACCGCGGCGTGCCGGTCAGCCTCGCCCCGACCGAACTGCGCCTGCTGCTGGAGCTGTCGGGCACGCCGGGCCGGGTGCACAGCCGTCAGCAGTTGCTGGAGTCGGTGTGGGAGCACGGGTATTTCGGCGACTCGCGTCTGGTGGACGCGTGCGTGCAGCGGTTGCGCGCGAAGATCGAGGACGACTCGGCGGCGCCGGTCTACGTGCAGACGGTGCGTGGGTTCGGGTACCGGTTCGGGCCGGTGTGAGCCGCCGGTGGCACCTCGACCGACCTTGGGGCTGCGTGCCCGGCTGCTGTTCGCCTTCGCGCTGCTGTGTGTGGTGACCGCGGCGGCGGTGGCCGGCGGGATCTACGTCCAGGCCCGCAACGACATCCTCCAGCGGACCCAGGATGCCGCGGTGCAGGTCATGACGAGCCGCCTGCAGGCGCTGTTCCCGTTGCGGAACCCGGCGCCGGGCCCGGCCGAGCTCGGCGAGATCGCCCGCGCGGTGACCGACCAGTACAGTTCCGCGGTCGCCGTGTACCACCAGGTGCGCTCGCCGGTCGTGCCGCTGCCGGGGCGGCTGGGGCCGGTGGGAGACGCGCCGCTGTCGGACTCCGGGGTGAGGGCGCCGCGGCCCGGCCCGCCGCCGGAGGGCAGGCCGGAGGGCAACGCGCCGATCCTGGATCCGGGGGTGATTCCACCGCCACTGCGGCGGGCGGTGGCCGGCGGTGACGTCGCCTGGCAACGCGTGGTGTGGCGGGGCGCGCCCGTGCTGCTCATCGGCACGCCGTTGCTGATCGTCGAGCCGGACGGGCCGGCGCGACCGTCGGGCATCGAGGTCTACGCCGCGCGCAGCCTGCTCGCCGAACAGCGCAGCATCGACGAGCTCGCCGCGCGGGCCTGGCGCACCGGTGGGGCGACCCTGGCGTTCGCGGTGGTGCTGGCGTTGCTGGCCACCCGCGGCGTGCTGCGCCCGGTGCGTGAGCTCGGCCGGGCGGCGCGCCTGCTGGGCGAGGGGGAGCTGCGGGCCAGGATCGCGGTGCGCGGCTCCGACGAGCTGGCCGAGGTGGCGCGCACGTTCAACGACACCGCCGCGGAGCTGGAACGGCACGTCACGCAGTTGCGCGAGATGGAGGCCGACGCCCGCCGGTTCGTGGCCGATGTGTCGCATGAGTTGCGCACCCCGCTGGCCGCGCTCACCGCGGTCGCCGACGTTCTGGAGGAGGAGGCGGCCGGGCTGCCCGAGCCCGCGGGCAGGGCCGCCCGGCTGGTCGGCCAGGAGACGCTCAACCTCACCGCTCTGGTCAACGACCTCATCGAGATCAGCAGGTTCGACTCCGGCGTGGCGGCCCTGGCGCTGAACCAGGTCGACGTGGCCGAGCTGGTGCGTGCCACCCTGCGGGTACGGGGGTGGTCGGAGTCGGTGCGCTCTGAGCTCCCGTCCGGGGTGTCGGCGCGGCTGGACCCGCGCCGAGTGGACGTCATCCTGGCCAACCTGGTCGGCAACGCTCTGCGGCACGGCGAGCCGCCGGTGTCTCTGCGGCTGTCCGCCGATGCGCACTGGATCGCCGTGGAGGTCCGTGACCACGGACCGGGGCTGGAGGAGGCGGTGCTGCCGCACGTGTTCGACCGGTTCTACAAGGCCAGCGCGGCCAGGGCCAGGTCCGAGGGCAGCGGTCTGGGCCTTGCCATCGCGCGGGAGAACGCGCGCCTGCACCGGGGCGACTTGACCGTCGTGAACGCCGTCGACGGCGGCGCGGTGTTCACGGTGCGTCTGCCACGCCGGGCGCCCGACTCCCGCCGGGGCCCCGAGTGAGGGCCGGGCCCCCGCGCCGCGTGCTCGCCGCGGGCCTGGTGTCGCTGGTCGCCGTGGCCGGGTGCGGCGTGCAACCCAGCGACGTCATCCCCGCCGGCGACCCGCCGAGCGGAGCCGTCGAGCCGATCACGGCGGTCACCCTCTACCTGGTGAGCAACGGCCGGGTCAGCGCGGTGACGCGGCCCGGCGGCCGGCTGTCCCAGGCCGACACCCTCGCGCTGCTGGCGGCCGGGCCGACCGCGAGGGAACAGGCGCACGGACTGACCAGCGACGTCCCGCCGCAGGCCGGCCCGTTCTCGGTGACCGCCGAACCGGCCGGCCGCCTGGTGGTGACCTTGTCCTCTCCGGCCGGTGAACTGTCCCGCCTGGCCGTGGAGCAGATCGTGTGCACGGCGGCCGCCACGGTGCCGCAGGGCCCGGTCGAGGTCACCGTCGCCGGCGCCGGGCGGAAAGAGCCGGCCTCGAGCACGTGCGCGCCTTTGACGCCGTCGGTGAGCGGGACGCCGTCGCCATAGCTGTCGTGAACTCGGCAACGTAGCGAAGGCCAAGGCGTGTTTCGGCGCTGGTCAACCGTCTCGTAGGTAGCGTTGGAGCGCTTGCTCTGGGGCCAGGCGGGCGGCGCGAACGAGCCGCGGTCCACACGGGCCGGTACGGCCGCACGAATGCGGGGTCAGACCATGCCGTTCTCCAGGCCGACCGATGCTTCACCGTTCAGACGATCGCGGTGAAGCGCCCCGACCTCGTCAGATCTGTGGTGATCGCGCCGCCGGCGCTCGGGGTCGGCCGTCGGAGCCTGGAGGAGAAGGCGGTCAACGCCTTCCTCCACGCCTTCCTCTACAAGACGAGGCTGGTAGCGGACCTCATCGACGGCAGGCCCGATGCCGTGCGCGCGGCGCTGAGGGAGAGCCTGGTGAACTGGTCGGCTCCCGGCTCCGACGTCGTGGACCAACTGCTGGACCATCTGACCGAGAACCACTCCGCCCCGGGCGCTTTCTGTCAGGTGCCGCGTCAGGTCCTCTGTTGGATCAGCTCCAGGAAGGCCGTGGCCGCCGGGGAGGGCCGGTTGTCCCAGATGAGGTGCTCCATCCGGGTGGGGGCGTCGCGCAGGCGGATGAGGCGCAGGTCGGGGAAGCGCGAGGCGTAGGCGGCCGGGAGCATGCCGACGCCGAGGCCCTGCCGTACCAGTTCGACCATGAAGTCGGCGGAGGACACCTCGAAGGGCACCTCGCGCCGCACCCCCGCGGCCGCGAAGGCCTGGTCGGACTGTGCCCGCCCGGCCGCGCCGGCGCGGAAGTCGATGAACGGCTCCTCCGCCAGGCTCAACAGGTCCACCTCCTGCTCCGCCCGGTGGTGGTCGGGCGCGACCACGGCGACCAGTTCTCCCGCGCCGAGCCGGCGGCCTTGGACGCCCTTCGGTTCGGTGTGGGGCGGCAGGCCGAGGAAGGCGACGTCGACGCGGCCTTGGCGGACACCGTCGATCAGGCCGTCGCTCCCCGCCGAGGTGAGGGTGATGCGCACCCGCGGATGGCGCCGGCGGTAGTCCTTCAGGGCGGCCGGCAGGTCGACGGCGGTCACCGTGGGGATGGCGCCGACGGCGAGCCGCCCGCGGATCTCCCCGCCGGCGGCCGCGACGTGCGACCGCGCGCGGTCCGCGGCCTCCAGGCACTCGCGGGCAGCGGGCAGGAACGCCTCTCCGGCCGGTGTCAGCCGCACGCGGCGGCTGGTGCGCTCGAACAGCCGGGCGCCCAGTTCCCGTTCCAGAGCGGCGATCTGATGACTGAGGGCCGACTGCACGACCCGGCAGCGCTCGGCCGCCCGGGTGAAGTTGCGGGTCTCGGCGACCGCGAGAACGTACCTCAGCTGCTGCAGCTCCATCCATCCATGATGGATCGCGATCGATCACGATGACAAGTATGTGTTGGACTCATCGATCGATGATCGCGCACCCTTGAACGCATGATGGTGACACTGAAGAAGACCGCCGTACACGCGGGAGGCCGGTATCCGGCCCTGAGATCATGGCTGGGGGTCTCGGCGATCACGGCCAGCCTGTTCGTCTTTCTCACCACCGAGTTGATGCCCGTCGGCCTGCTCACTCCGGTGAGCGCCGGCCTCGGCATATCGGTGGGGGTCGCCGGGCTGATGGTCACCCTGTACGGCGTCTCGGCCGGCCTGGGCGTCCCCTTCATCGTGGCGGGCACCAGGAGCGTCGACCGGCGGGTCATGCTGTCGGTCCTCCTGGCGATATTGACGCTGGGGAACCTGGTCACCGCCATCGCGCCGAACTATCCCCTGGTCCTGGCGACCCGGCTGATCATGGGATTCGCCAACGGCGTGTTCTGGGCCATCGGCGTGAGCATGGCGATGCGCCTTGTTCCCGGACGCCACGCGAGCAGGGCGGCCGCGGTGGTGATGTCCGGCATCTCGGTCGCCACGGTCGTGGGCATACCGCTGGGCACGGCCCTGGAGAGCCTCACCGGCTGGCGCACCACGTTCCTCATCTGGGCCGGCCTGGGGGCGCTGGTGCTGGCCGCGGTCCTCGCCATGGTCCCGTCGCTGCCCTCGGCGAACGCGGTCTCGGTGCGGGAGGTCTTCGCGCTCCCGGTCGGGAACGCGCCGCTGCGCCTGGTGCTGTGCACCGTCGTGCTGTTCGTGCTCGGCCATTTCGGCGCCTACACCTTCGTGCGCCCCTACCTGGAGGACGGCGCCTCCGCCACGCCGCTGTTCGTCACCGTGGTGCTGATGCTCTACGGCGCCGGAGGCGCGGCCGGGAACCTCCTGGCCGGACACGTGGTGAGCAGGAATCCCCGGGGCTGGTTCATCGCCGGCTGCGCGGGTCTTGTGGCGTCCCTGCTGTCGCTGCTCACGATCGGTCACTGGCGGGCCGGTGCGGTCATCTCGCTGATCGCCTGGGGAGTCTGCTTCGGCGTGGTCCAGCTGTGCCAGCTCACCATGACGCAGGCCGCCGCGCCCGAGGCCTTCGAGGCGGCGATGTCGCTCAACACCATGGCGTACAACACCTCCATCGCGCTCGGGGCGCTCTTCGGCGGGCTGCTGGCCGATCATCTGGGTGTGGCGAGCGTCGTCTGGTTCGGCGTGGCGCTGACGGCGGCCGCGGCGCTGCTCACGCTCGGCGCCCGCCGGCGGATCTCACCCGCCGTGCCCCGCGACGCGCCGGCCGCCGGCGAACAGACCGGATCCCTCCAGCCGTGAACCACCCATCAGCACGTCCAGAAAAGGAGATCGCCGATGCGCGTGACGGGCTTCGATCACCTGGTGCTCAACGTGAGCGATGCCGAGAGGGCGCTGGAGTTCTACTCGGGAACGCTCGGGCTCGCACAGGAACGGGTCGCCGCGTGGCGGGCGGGCCAGGCGCCCTTCCCGTCGGTGCGGGTCGACGCCGGCACCATCATCGACCTGGTGGAACGCCCGCGGGGCGAGTCCAACGTGGACCACATCTGCCTTGTCGTGGATCCGGTGGACTGGCGGCAGGTGATCGAATCCGGCGTCCTCACCGTGCTGGAGGGGCCGGTCCGCCGGTTCGGCGCGCGCGGAGACGCGCAGGCGATCTACGTGCGGGACCCCGACGGCAACACCGTCGAGCTGCGCTGGTATCCCGAGGACGCCGGGCGGTAGCCCCCGCCGGGGCGGGGGACGGTGCGCCAGTACGCGGCCGGTTCCTTCGGATACGCCGGCGGAACGCCCTGCGGCCGGCCGGGAACGGCGGCCTCGTCCGGCCACCGGGTGGCGTCGCGGCGCGCGGCCAGGCCGTCCAGGGCCGCGTGCGGAACGTCGAGCTCGAAGGGACGGACCAGCGCGTGCGCTTCCACGGTCATGCCTGGTTCTCTTCGTCCGGCTCGCCCGCCAGGGCTCGTGCGGCCGCGACGTCGTCGTCGTCCCAGCCCCAATGCCCCGGGCTGTGGTCTCGCTTGGCCTGCTCATCGATCCAGCGGTTATGGGTCTCCCAGGCCGCCTGCTTGCTGGTGCCCAGCGCGGCGCCGATCTGGGCCCACGATGCCCTGGCCCGGCGTGCGGAGCGGACCGACAGCTGGCGGCCGTAGACGGCCTTACGTGCGATCACCTCGCTCAGCGCGAGCATCTCCAGGGTCTCCTCACCTGTCAGCGGCACCGCGTCGGTCACACCGTCGTCGTCATCTGCGGCCGCGAGGGCGTCGCGCGTCCTCAACGCCTCATAGCGGGCGACCGCGGTCACCAGCGTGAAATGGCGTTCAAGGTCGTCAGGGGTCGACATGCCTCCGAGTCTCACGTCAAGCCACCTTGACGTCAAGTTGCCCTGACGAAATAAGTGTGCATTCCTCGGTCCGAAGCTCATCGGCCGGGAACTCGACCGCCACGACACCCTCCGGAGAAAGATCGGCCAACCGATCCGCGAAGGTGTCGGCGGGTGATAACTCCAGGTCAAGCCGTCACAGACAGCCCCGGACGCTCAGCGCACGATCTCGTGGGTGTGTGTTCGACCCCCTGCCCGCACCCCCGAACAGGACCCGAGCGGACGCGAGCGGGAGCCGTGGCGGGCAGGGCCGGGGAGGGGACACAGGCCGAAGGCTTTGCATGGTCATGCACTGGTGTGTATATACTTCTGCTCGTGTCCAAGGTTCTCACCTCCCTTCCTGTCGGCGAACGTGTCGGGATCGCCTTCTCCGGCGGCCTCGACACCTCCGTAGCGGTCGCGTGGATGCGCGAGAAGGGTGCGGTTCCCTGCACCTACACCGCTGACATCGGCCAGTACGACGAGCCCGACATCGCCTCGGTGCCCGGGCGCGCCACGGCGTTCGGCGCCGAGATCGCCCGCCTGGTCGACTGCCGGGCGGCCCTGGTGGAGGAAGGGCTCGCCGCCCTGTCCTGCGGGGCCTTCCACGTCCGCACCGGTGGCCGCACCTACTTCAACACCACCCCGCTGGGGCGCGCCGTCACCGGCACCCTGCTGGTGCGCGCGATGCTCGAGGACGACGTGCAGATCTGGGGCGACGGCTCCACGTTCAAGGGCAACGACATCGAGCGGTTCTACCGCTACGGCCTGCTCACCAACCCCTCCCTGCGCATCTACAAGCCATGGCTGGACGCCGACTTCGTCAGCGAGCTCGGCGGCCGCAAGGAGATGTCGGAGTGGCTGCTGGCCCGTGGCCTGCCCTACCGGGACAGCACGGAGAAGGCCTACTCCACCGACGCCAACATCTGGGGCGCGACCCACGAGGCCAAGGCGCTGGAGCACCTGGACGCCGGCATCGAGATCGTCGACCCGATCATGGGCGTGCGGTTCTGGGACCCCGCCGTCGACATCGCCGCCGAGGACGTCACCATCGGCTTCGAGCAGGGCCGGCCGGTGACGATCAACGGCAAGGAGTTCGCCTCCGCCGTCGACCTGGTGCTGGAGGCCAACGCCATCGGCGGCCGGCACGGCCTGGGCATGTCCGACCAGATCGAGAACCGGGTGATCGAGGCCAAGAGCCGGGGCATCTACGAGGCGCCGGGCATGGCGCTGCTGCACGCGGCCTACGAGCGGCTGGTCAACGCGATCCACAACGAGGACACCCTCGCCAGCTACCACACCGAAGGCCGGAAGCTCGGCCGGCTGCTGTACGAGGGCCGCTGGCTGGACCCGCAGTCGCTGATGCTGCGCGAGTCGCTGCAGCGCTGGGTGGGAATGGCCGTCACCGGCCAGGTCACCCTGCGGCTGCGGCGCGGCGAGGACTACTCCATCCTGGACACCTCCGGGCCGGCGTTCAGCTACCACCCCGACAAGCTGTCCATGGAGCGGGTCGAGGACTCCGCGTTCGGGCCGGTCGACCGCATCGGGCAGCTGACCATGCGCAACCTCGACATCGCCGACTCGCGCGCCAAGCTCGAGCAGTACGCCCAGCTGGGCATGGTCGGCAGCCAGCACCCGACGTTGATCGGCGCCGCGCAGGCGGCCCCGACCGAGCTGATCGGCTCGATGTCCGAGGGCGGCGCCGAGGCGATCGCCTCGCGCGGCGAGGTGCCCAGCGACGAGGAGCTGCTCGACCACGCCGCGATGGAGTCCGGCACCGACTGACCGGCCTCTGATCGACCGGCCTCTGATCGACCTGGAGCGATCGACCGACATCCGCCGTCCCCGGTCCGGGCCCGCGGGCGTTCGCGGCGGCCGCTTCACCGTGGCCGCCGCCCCTCGCCGGGACCGCGCGCGGGCCGGTCACCGGTTCGCGCTGGTGCGTCACACCCGGGCGGTCCGGTTCGTCATAGCCATGACGGGACGTGACCGGAGGATGTGACCGATGGAGCAGGACCAGTGGCTGGCGAGCAGGTTCGAGGGGCACCGCGCCCACCTGAAGGCGGTGGCCTACCGGATGCTGGGCTCCCTGAGCGAGGCCGACGACGCGGTGCAGGAGGCCTGGCTGCGGCTGGCCCGCTCGGGCGGCGACGAGGTGGAGAACCTGGGCGGCTGGCTGACCACGGTCGTCGGCCGGGTGTGCCTGGACATGCTGCGCTCGCGCACCTCGCGGCGTGAGGATCCGCTGGAGGAGCGCCTGCCCGACCCGGTGGTCGCCTCGGCGGCCGATGGCATGGACCCCGAGCAGCAGGTGATGGTGGCCGACGCGGTCGGGCTGGCCCTGCTGGTGGTGCTCGAATCGCTCGGACCGGCCGAGCGGCTGGCGTTCGTGTTGCACGACATGTTCGCCGTGCCGTTCGAGGAGATCGCCGAGATCGTGGGCCGCTCGCCGGCGGCGACCCGGCAGCTTGCCAGCCGCGCCCGCCGCCGGGTTCAGGGGGCCACCCCCGTCCCCGACCACGACCCGGTGCGCCGGCGCAAGCTGGTGGAGGCGTTCCTGGCGGCCGCGCACGAGGGCGACTTCGCCACGCTGCTGTCCACCCTGGACCCCGACGTGGTGCTGCGCGTGGACGCCGGCGCGGCCTCCGGCGGGCTGCGCGTCGTCCGCGGCGCCGAGGCGGTCGCCGGGCAGGCGCTCACCTTCCACCGGCTGTCGGGCGGCACGGCCACCATCCTGCCCGCCGTGGTCAACGGCACGGCCGGGGTCGTCAGCGTCGTCCAGGGACGTCCGGCGTCGGTGCTGAGCTTCACCGTCTCCGGCGGGCGGATCGCCGCCATCGACATCCTGGCCGACCCCGACCGCCTGAGCGACCTGGACCTGACCGGCCTGGCCCCCGGCCACTGACCACACCGGCCCCTGCACTGACGGGCCACCACTGACCGGTCGCGCGGGGACCGCGCTCGACGGTGCGGGGACGGGTTCGACGTACCCTGGGAGCGCCGTACCGGAAGGCGGTGACGGCGGCGCACGAGGAGAACACGCACGGTGTCCGACAGACGAGAACACACCCCCCGCCCAGTGGTGGACGGCGGCCCGCTCGCCCTGCTCCAGGGCGACTGCGGCAGCTGTTTCGGACTGTGCTGCGTCGCACTGCCCTTCTCGGCGTCGGCGGACTTCGCGGCCGGCAAGCAGGCAGGCCGGCCGTGCGCCAACCTGCGGCCGGACTTCGGGTGCGGCATCCACGACCGGCTCGCCGACAGCGGATACCCGGGCTGCGTCGCCTATGACTGCTTCGGCGCCGGGCAGAAGGTCTCCCAGCTCACCTTCGCCGGACGTGACTGGCGGGCCGACCCGGGCGACGCCGAGCGGATGTTCGCGGTCTTCCCGGTCATGCACCGGCTGCACGAGCTGATGTGGTACCTCACCCAGGCGCTGGGGCATCCCCGGGCCGTCCCCGTGCACGACGAGGTCCGCCTGGCCCTTGCCGACCTGGAAAGGCTCACGTCCCGGCCCGCCGAGACCCTGGCGGAGCTGGACGTGGAGGAGCGGCGCCAGAAGATCCGCCCGTTGCTGGCCCGCGCGAGCGAACTGGTGCGCGCGAGCGCCGGGCGCCGCGGCAAGGACCGCCGGGGGGCCGACCTGATCGGCGCGTCTTTGCGCGGGGCCGACCTGCGGGCGGCCGACCTGCGCGGAGCCTACCTCATCGGCGCCGACCTGCGCGGCGCCGACCTGCGGCTGGCGGACCTGATCGGCGCCGATCTGCGGGGCGCCGATCTCGGCGGCGCCGACCTGACCGGCTGCCTGTTCCTCACCCGGCCCCAGCTCAACGCCGCCAGGGGCGACGGCGCCACCCGGCTGCCGTCCCCGCTGGCCCGCCCCGCCCACTGGCCGGCCACCGCCGCCCCCGCAGGCACCGCCAGGACCGCCAGGCCCGGAAAGCCCGGGGAGCCCGGCCTGCCCGACGTGTCCGGGGGCACCGCCGCGGCGGTCCGACGCGGGCGCCGCCCGCCGCGCCGCGGGCCGTCCGCCCGCTGACGGTCCCGTGACCGATGCCTTTGGCGGGGCCAGCGAGCCCAGAGGACAGGCCTGCTCTGTCGAGGGGCGGCGCGGGCATCCCGCACCGGTTTGGTGAAGGGCTGGCCGCTGTCAGGGGTGGGTGAGGATGACCAGTTGCCGGGTCGCGCGGGTCATCGCGACATAGCGGTCGACCGCCCCTTGCACGCCTTCGCCGAAGTTTTCGGGATCGATGAGGACGACCAGGTCGAACTCCAGCCCCTTGGCCAGTTCCGGGGTCAGCGAGCGGACGCGGCCCGTGGCCTGGAAAGTGGGATCGCCGATCACGCAGGCGATGCCTTCGGCGTGCGCGGCGAGCCAGGCACCGAGGATGGCATCCAGGTCGCGGGCGGACCCGTGCACGACGGGGACGCCACTGCCGCGGATGGAGACCGGCACGTTGGCGTCCGGGAGCACCGCCCGGATCACCGGCTCGGCCTGCGCCATGACCTCTTCCGGCGTGCGGTAGTTCACGCTCAGCGAGGCCAGGGTGATCCGGTCCAGGCCGATGCGCCGCAGCCGCTCCTGCCAGGACTCGGTGAACCCGTGCCTGGCCTGCGCGCGGTCCCCGACGATGGTGAAGCTGCGTGAAGGGCAGCGCAGCAGCAACATCTGCCACTCCGCGTCGGTGAGTTCCTGCGCCTCGTCCACCACGATGTGCGCGAACGGGCCGGCGAGCAGGTCGGGGTCACTGCCAGGCGGCGCCGTCGGGTCGACCAGGCTGTCTTGGAGGTCCTGGCCGCGGAGCATCGTCACCGCGCCTTCGCCGTCGTCGTCGGCTTCGAGCAGATTGTCGACGACCTGCGCCATGCGCGCGCGTTCGGCGGCGACCGCGGCCTCATGCCGGCGCCTGCGCCGTGAGGCCTCCGGGTCGCCCAGCCGCTGCCGCGCCGCGTCCAGGAGCGGAAGGTCGGACACCGTCCATGCCTGGGCGTCGTCGCGCTGCAGCCGCCGCACCTCCTCGATGCTGAGCCAGGGAGCGCATTTGCGCAGGTAGGCGGGCACCGTCCACAGGTCTCCGACCAGGTCGGCCGCTTCGATCAGCGGCCAGGCGCGGTTGAAGGCCGTCAGCAGCTCCCTGTCGCGGGTGAGGGATCTGCGGAGCAGATCGGCCGGGGTCTCCTCCTCGTGCTTGTCGACCAGGATGGTGAGCAGGTGGTCCCAGATCTGGTCGCGCGCCTGGTTGTGCGGGGTGCCGGGGTCGGGCGCCTCGAACGCCTCGGCCCAGTCCTCGGCGCTCAGCCAGATGTCCGACCAGGGGGTCGTGACCGTCATCCCCGTGGGAGGCGGGTTCTCGTAGAACCTGACGGCCGGATCGATCGCCTGCAGCAGCCGGGCCGACGACTTCAGCAGGGCGACCTGCGGATCGGTCTCGGCCGTCGCCGCGGCCCCCTCGGCGACCAGGTCGCGCAGGGTGCAGGTCTGCACGCCCTCCTCGCCGAGGCTGGGCAGGACGTCGGCGACGTAGCCCAGGTAGGGCTGGTGCGGGCCGACGAACAGCACCCCGCCCCGGCGGTGACCCAGGCGGGGGTCGGAGTAGAGCAGGTAGGCCGAACGGTGCAGCGCGACGACGGTCTTGCCGGTTCCGGGGCCGCCGTCGACGACCAGGGCGCCGCTGGACCCGGCGCGGATGATGGCGTCCTGGTCGGCCTGGATGGTGCCCAGCACGTCGCGCATGCGCGCCGACCGGTCGGCGCCCAGGCTGGCGATGAAGGCGGACTGGTCGTCGAGCGCGGCGTGCCCGTCGAACCCCTCGGAGGTGAACACCTCGTCCCAGTAGTCGCTGATGCGGCCGCGGGTCCAGCGGTATCTGCGGCGGCTGGCCAGACCCATGGGGTTGGCGTGGGTCGCTCCGAAGAACGGCTCGGCCGCGGGGGAGCGCCAGTCCAGCAGCAGCCGGCGGCCCTCGCGGTCGGTGAGCCCGAGCCGTCCGATGTACACCGGCTCGGGGTCGTCGGCGCCGACGATGTGCCCAAGGCACAGGTCCAGGCCGAAGCGGCGCAGCGCGCGCAGGCGCGCGGTCAGCCGGTGGATCTCCAGGTCGCGGTCCAGCGCCTGCCGGCCGAGGCCGCCGGGGGATCTGCGCTCGGTGTCGAGGCGTTCGGACAGCTCGGCGATCGACTGCTCGAGGGTGCGGGCGATGTCCGCGAAGTGCCGCTCGTCGCGGGCGATCAGCGCCGGGTCGGCCTTGGCCGCGAGGTGGCCGGGAAGGTCGAACGCGCTGGTGGTCAAAGGGTTCACGGTGAAGCTCCGATCTGAAGGTCGCCGGGCGACCATTGCGCGGCGCGGCGTACGGGCCGATGTGACCTCAAGGGGCGGCCATGGCGGACGGCGCTCAGCCTGGCGCCGAGCCCCGTGGCGGCCGTCGGCTCATGTCCTTCCACGGCGGCGCGCACCCCCGTACCCGCGCGCCCAACTCCCGCGACCGCACTGCGAATGCCACCGGCGGCTCGACGTCCCCCCGGCCAACCCATGCGTCGACAACGACACCCCCACTACGCGACTCCCCGTTTCCGCAGGTTCCGGCTTCGGCCCGCCATTGTGCGGCATGCCCGGGGTCTTGCCGCAAGCCCCCCGGTGCGCTATACGTTGAGAGTGGAGAGGCGCGGGCATTCCCCTTTCCTTCATTGACGTCCGCCGCGGACGGCCCACTTCTCCGCAGTCGCAGCCGCCTTGCCTTCGCCCACGCCGGGCGGCGGCGGGCATCGAAGATCCCGCCGCCTCGGGGTGGTCAGAGTCGAACCGTCGACCGTGGCCGGTATCTGCCGGGCCGCCACGCCGGATTCTGCCACGCGACCGCGCGACCCCCCTTTCGGCGCCGTGACCACGGGGCCGGGAAAAGGATTGGACGCGATGACGCCCGGGCTTGTAGCTTGCACTCGACCGTGACACCGCCCAAGGAGGTGAGCCCCATGAACGCCGTATCAATGTGGGTGCTCCCCCTTCCCGTCACGGCCGGGCGATCGAGGTAGGTGTCGCCGGGAGCGCCTCGCCGACAAGGCACTCCCGAAAGGCAACACCATGAGCTCTTCTCATTTCACCGCCGCGCCGCCGTCGAACGACAGGGCCGAGCCCGGCTCGCCCGCGGGCGAGGTCCCCGAGGTTTCCTGGTCACCGGCTTCCGGCGCCGATCGCGCGCCCCTCATGTTCGACGTGATCATCGCCGGCTGCGGGCCGACCGGCGCGATGCTGGCCGCCGAACTGCGGCTGCACGATGTGCGGGTCCTGGTTCTGGAGAAGGACACCGAACCGGTCTCGTTCGTCCGCATCGTCGGTCTGCATATCCGCAGTATCGAGCTGATGGCGATGCGCGGACTGCTGGAGCGCATTCGCCCGCACGGCAGACAGCGTCCCGCCGGCGGATTCTTCGCCGCCATCAACAAGCCCGCGCCCAAGGGCCTGGATTCGGCGCACGCCTACCTGCTGGGCATCCCGCAGCCGGTCATCAACCACCTGCTCGAAGAACACGCGATCGAGCTGGGCGCGCAGGTCCGGCGCGGCTGTGCGGTGGCCGGTTTCGAGCAGGACGACCAGGGCGTGACCGTCGAGCTGGCCGGCGGGGAACAGCTGCGTGCGCGCTACCTCGTCGGCTGTGACGGCGCGCGCAGTACGGTGCGCAAGCGGCTCGGCGTCGGCTTCCCCGGCGAGCCCTCACGCACCGAGACGCTGATGGGCGAGATGCGAGTGGGCGTGCCGCCAGAGGAGATCACCGCCAAGGTGGCTGAAGTCGCCCAGACCCATCAGCGGTTCTGGCTCAGGCCCTTCGGCGAAGGAGTCTACAGCGTCGTCGTTCTTGCCGCGGGAGTCAGCGATCGCACGCAACCGCCCACTCTCGAGGATTTCAGGCGACAGCTGCGCGCCATCGCCGGAACCGATTTCGGCGTGCACTCCCCGCGCTGGATGTCCCGCTTCGGGGATGCCACCCGGCTGGCCGAACGTTATCGGGTCGGGCGGGTGCTGCTGGCCGGCGACGCGGCGCACATCCATCCACCCACCGGCGGGCAGGGCCTCAACCTGGGCGTTCAGGACGCGTTCAACCTCGGCTGGAAACTGGCCGCACAGATCCGCGGCTGGGCGCCGGAAACACTGCTGGACACCTACCACGCCGAGCGCCATCCGGTCGCCGAGGACGTGCTGGACAACACCCGCGCCCAGATGGAACTGCATTCCACCGAACCGGGCGCGCAGGCCGTGCGCAGGCTGCTCACCGAGCTGATGGACTTCGACGAGGTGAACCGCCACCTGATCGAGAAGATCACCGCGATCGGCGTCCGCTACGACTTCGGCGAGGGCCCCGACCTGCTCGGCCGCCGCCTGCGCGACATCGAGGTGAAACAGGGCCACCTCTACGATCTGCTGCACCGCGGCCGCGGGCTGCTGCTGGACCGCACCGAACGCCTGAGCGTCGGCGGCTGGTCGGACCGGGTCGACCACCTCGCCGACCCGACCGCGGCACTGGATGCTCCGTGCGTCCTGCTACGCCCCGACGGCCACGTCGCCTGGATCGGCGACGACCAGCGGGACCTGGACGACCACCTCTCCCGCTGGTTCGGCGAGCCCGCCACCTGATCTCGCCCGACCAGCGGCCATCCCACGCAGAGATGACGAGACGGCGAGCGCACCTGCGGCGCTCCGGCGCTGCCGGCCGGGGCCTGCCGAGCGGCCGACGTTCTCGTCGGACGTCCGTTCCGGCACGCCTGTTCCAGAACGGCGTGCGGGGATTGATTTCGGTACGCTCGCCTCATGGGAAGCGGTGCTGCGCAGTCCGGGGGCCGGGTCGAGTACGGCTACGCGCGCGCGTCCGCGACCAGGCGGTCCCTGGAGCAGCAGCTTGAGGCGTTGCGCGCCGCGGGCATCCCCGCCGAACGCGTCCACACCGACGGCGGGACCGGCGGACGGACCGGCGGCGGGGCGCGTGACGGCTTGGAGCGGTTGCTGGCCGGGGCGCGCGCCGGTGACACGATCGTCGTGCACACCCTGGACCGCATCGGCCGCAACCTGCGCGAGGTGCTGACCCTGGTGGGGGAGCTGTCCGAGCGCGGCATCGGGGTGCGGACGCTGGCCGGCCCGCTGCCCGTCGACACCGCCGGCGAGGGCGAGGGCCGCACCGTCCGCCTGCTGCTCGCGCTGTTGGCCGACATGGACCGCACCTTCGCCGCCGAGCGCGCCGCCCACGCCCGCGCCGCCGCCGGATCGGCCGGGCGGCGCGTCGGCCGGCCCGTCGCCCACCCGGCCGGCAAGATCGAGCAGGCCCGGCGGCTGAAGGCCCAGGGCGACTCCCTGTCCCAGATCGCGGCCGAGACGGGCATCCCCAAGACCTCCCTGCACCGCTACCTCGCCGACGCCGTCCCGCCGGCGGGCGGGAATCCCCCGGCCGGGACGGGCGCCGGCGCGCGCACGGGCCCTGCCGGGCCGCGGGGCGAAGGGGAGGGGCCGGAGGCGGCGCGCCGGGCGGAGCGGGCGGCGGCCGTCGACGCGGTAAAGGGGGACGACGAGGCGGCGTTCGGCGCTCTGACCGAGCGGCACCGGCGCGAGCTGCAGGCGCACTGCTACCGCATGCTCGGCTCGTTGGAGGAGTCCGAGGACCTGGTGCAGGAGACGTTCCTGCGGGCCTGGCGCTCCCGCGAGGGCTTCCAGGGCCGCTCCAGCGTCCGCGCCTGGCTCTACCGCATCGCCACCAACGCCTGCCTGGACTTCCTGGAGCGGCACCCGCGCCGTCCCCTCCCGCGAGCCGCCGGGGAAGCCGGGCAGGACGGCGAGACGTCCCGGACGCCACCGGCCGAGATCCGGTGGCTGCAGCCGTATCCGGACCGGCTGCTGGAGCCGGTGGCCCCCGGGGAGGCGGGCCCGGAGGCCGCCGCGTTCGGCAGGGAGAGCGTGGAGCTGGCCTTCCTGGTCGCCATCCAGCACCTGCCGCCCCGCCAGCGCGCGGTGCTGATCCTGCGGGACGTGCTCGGCTGGCCGGCCGGTGAGACCGCCGCGGCGCTGGAGACGAGCGTCGCCTCGGTGAAGAGCGCGCTGCAACGGGCGCGGCCCGCCGTGCGCGCCCACCTTCCCCGGCGGCGAGAGCAGTGGGCGCCGTCGGCGCCGGTGACCGCGCAGGAGCGGGCGCTGCTGCGGCGCTTCATGGACGCCCACGAACGCGGCGACAGCGCCGCGTTCGCGCGGCTGCTCAGCGAGGACGTGCGGATGACGATGCCCCCGCTGCCGTTCTGGTTCCACGGCCGCGCGGCGGTGGCCCGCTTCGCCGCCGACGCCTTCGGGCTCGGCTCGCCGCTGCGTGGGGCGCGGTGGCGCGGGCTGCCGGCCCGGGCGAACCGGCAGCCCGCGGTGGCGGTGTACGCCCGGCCGGTGGGAGCCGGGGAGTACCGCGCTCAGGCGCTCAACGTGCTGCGGGTCGAGGACGGGGTGATCGCCGAGATCACCGTCTTCGAGGCGCGCCTGTTCCCCGCCTTCCATCTCCCACCTACGCTGCCCTGACCCCCCTCTGCTCTCCGCATCCCGCACTCGCACCCGCGGTCCTCTGGTGCGCCGTTCGTGACCGTCGCCACCCGGGGGCGATTCCTTCGCGGGCGCCGTGCCGTCTCAACAACGGACGGTCGCGGCACGCGCGGCCGGCGATGAGAGGGCACCGATGGCGATCGAGAACCGCGAAGATGTGATGGCGCTGCCGCAGGGGGATCTCGGCCTGCTGGGCAGCGAGGTGGCGCGGCGCCTGCTTGCCTCCCGTGAACTGGCCCGGGTGGCCTATGTCGCGGCGGACGGAACGCCGCGGGTGTTCCCGATGCTGTTCCACTGGACGGGCGCCGAGATCGTGCTGTCGACGTTCGGCGGCGCCAAGGTCGGCGCCCTGCGGGCCAGGCCCGACGTCGCGATCACCATCGACGTCGCCTCCACCCCGCCCGAGGCGCTGCTGATCCGCGGACGGGCGCGGGTCACCGACGTGGAGGGCGTCGTCCCGGAGTACGCGCTCGCCCTGCGCCGCTACGGCGGGCAGGAGCAGGCCGCCGCCCAGTTGGCGGCGCTCGACCACCCCGGGGTCACGATGGTCCGCATCGCGGTGCGGCCCGCCTGGGCCGGGGTGCTGGACTTCCAGACCCGGCTGCCGGGCGGCATCAGCATGCGGGACTTCGAGCGCCGGGGCCGGCGGTGAGGGCCGCGACCGGTCGCCGGGACGGCGGTAACGGGGACGGCGGTCACGGGGACGGGGCGGTATGACGACCTATGTGCTGATCCCGGGCGCCGGGTCCGGCTCCTGGTACTGGCATCTGGTGACGGCGGAGCTGCGTGCGCGCGGCCACGACGTGGTCGCCCCCGACCTGCCCTGCGATGACGATTCGGCCGGACTGGACCGGTACGCAGACACGGTGGTCGACGCCATCGGCGCACGCACCGGCCTGGTGGTGGTCGCGCAGTCCCTGGGCGGGTTCACCGCGGCCCTGGTGTGCGAGCGGGTGCCGGTCGACCTGCTGGTGCTGGTGACGGCGATGATCCCCGCGCCGGGGGAGACGCCCGGGCGGTGGTGGGCCGCCACCGGCTGGGAGCAGGCCAGACGCGAACAGGACGAACGCGACGGCAGGGCGCCCGATGACGACATCGCCCTGTTCCTGCACGACGTGCCGCCCGAGTTGGCGGCGCGGGCGCTCGCCCGGCGCCGCGCGCAGTCGGCCACGCCGTTCCTGGAACCCTGGCCGCTGCGCGCGTGGCCGGCGGTGCCGACCCGGTTCCTGCTGTGCCGCGACGACCGCTTCTTCCCGGCGGAGTTCATGCGCCGGGTCGTCGGCGAGCGCCTCGGCATCGTCCCCGACGAGATCGACGGCGGCCACGGCATCGCCCTCAGCCGGCCCGAGGAACTGGCCGACCGGCTGGAGGCCTACCGCGCCGAGCTGTGATGACCCGCCGCCCGCTCCGGACCGGCGGAGCGGGCGGGGCCCGGGCGGGCAGGGCCCGGCACGTGCCGGGCGTCGCGGTCGTCGCCGGTCGCGGGTCGTCGCCGCTCGCGGTCGTTGTCGGGGCGTCGCGACAGGCCGCGGCCGTCGGCGGCCGTCGAGGACCGCGGGTGGTCAGCGGCTGATGCGCACCGCGTCGGCGACGACGTAGCCGGTGCCGCCGGTCCAGCGGCTCACCGCGACCACGTTGTAGGTGCCCGCGTTGAGGGAGAAGGTACCGATCGAGCGCCACCCGCCGCCGCCGGAGCGCTGGTCGACGTACACCGTCTGGTTGCCGCCGGAGGCGGCGACGATGTACGGCGCGGAACTGTTGTAACCGGGGTCAGCGGGATACCAGACCTCCACCCGGTAGGTCCCGGCGCTGGGGATGCTCGCCTGGTACCAGGCCGGGTCACTGGCCGACAGCGGGCCGGCGTAGCGGTAGTCGGCGCCGTAACGCTGGGAGGAGTAGGTCGACACGCCCCAGTTGGCGCTGGCGGTGAACGCGCCGGCGGTGGCGTTGTCCACGGTGGCCGACCAGGTGGTGGCGCCTCCGGTGACGTATCCCATGTACTTGTTCCAGTCCCAGTACGGGCCGGGGTCGGTGTGGGTGGCTCCGGGCACCTCCGAGTGGCCGATGATGTGGGCCCGGTCCTTGGGGATGCCGTACTTGTCGCAGATGTAGCGGGTCAGCGCCGCCGAGCCCCGGTACATCGCGTCGGTGTACCAGGAGGCGTCGGTGACGTAGCCCTCGTGCTCGATGCCGATCGAGCGGGTGTTGTAGCTCCAGTTGCCGGCGTGCCAGGCGATGTCCTTCTCGCGCACCATCTGGGTGACCGCGCCGTCGGAGGAGCGCACGACGTAGTGCGCCGACACCTGGGCGCTGGGGTTCTGGAACCAGGAGATCGTGCCGGCGTAGGAGCCCTGGGTGATGTGGATGACCACCCGGTCGATGGCGTAGGCCGACGGGCGGCTGGAGGCGGTGTAGTTGCTGGAACTGGCCGCCACCCAGGTGCCGCTCGGGTAGTCGGGCGCGGCGGCGGCCTGGGCGTTGAGGTCCAGGGTGCGGGCGTAAGCGCCGCGGTCGGCGGTGACCTCGCGCGGGGCGATGCTCACACCGGCCGCGCGGAGTCCCCGGCCGAGCAGTTCGTACACCGTGTCGGCGTACAGCCGAGCCACCTCGGGGGTGGTGGCGTTGCCGTACCTGGCCACGGTGGGGTACCAGCGGCCGGCGTCCTTGCGGGCCGTCTCGTCCAGGCCGGCCTCCTCGGCGTAGGAGCGCAGCAGCGCGGCGGCGCCGTCGATGTTGGCGGCGGTGTCGGAGCGCAGTGTGGCCGCCGGACGGCCGGTGAGCTCGGCGGCCCGCTCCAGGGTGTGGGTGGTGGGGTTGCTGACCAGGTGCATCACGCCGTAGCCGCCGCTGGCGCTGGGCTTGCCCGCGTGCCCGTCCAGGTGGGTCTCGGCGTAGGCCAGGGCGACCAGCAGGTCGCGGGGGACGTCGTGGGCGGCGGCGGCGCGGGCGAACGCGGCGGCCAGGGCGGGCTCGGCCGGGGCGCTCGGCGGGGCGGCGCTCGCCGGGGCGGCGGTGAGCGCGAGCAGGGAACCCAGGGCCAGCAGGGCGGCGGCCAGCAGGCGGTTGGCGGCGGGGATCGATCGGCGTCCGGGGGGTCTCATGCGTGCTCCTCGGTGGGGGGTGCCAACGGGTGCACAGTAAGGAGCTTTCTGACAAATGTCGATAATTGACATTACTCACGAGTAAGCGGAAGATTTGTGCCTCCGCTTCCCGCTTTCCGCCTCATCCCTCCCGCCGCCACTCGGCCGGGAGCCGGCGACCGGCAGGGACGCCTCGGGTGTCAGGGTTTCAGGGGCGGGCGTCGTGCAGGAGACGGTCGGGCACCGGGACGCGGAGGTGGCGGAGCAGACGCGCGAGCTTTTCGTCCAGTTCGGCGCCGACCGCGGTGATCTCCGGATGCCCGAACTGAGCGAACTGCGCGCTCGGCTGCTCGATCGCGAAGTGCGTCACCCCCGCGGGGTACTCGTAGATCGTGGTGCGCAGCGGCGCGTAGAGCATCACCGCCGGATCATGGCGGAACATCCCCTCGGCGATGGCCGCGTTGCCCATGAGGTACTGCACGCTGCGCCACCACTCGCCCGAACCCCGCAGAAGCGCCCCGTTGTCGAGGCTCCAGAAGATCACGAAGCCGTGTGGCGCGTTCCGGTCGGCGGCGGCCCGCACGGCGGGCCAGCCGGCTCCCTCCGCCACGAGCCGCTCGTACACCGGCGCGTCGAAGGGGGGCACCGCCCGCTCGTATCTCAGCCTGAACTCCTCGAAGGGCATCCCGACGTCCACGATCAGCCGATGCGCCTCACGTGCCACGTCCGTCACGTGGGAGGTCTTGGCGGTCATCGAATGCTCCCTTCGCCGGTCACGGCCAGGGCCCGCGGCCGCGCGGTCCGAGGCCGCAGGCGGGCGGGCTCACCTTGGCAACGCTACGCCTGGCAGGTCCGGGGCATGACGAGCACCCGAACGGAAAGCCCCCGCCGGACACCCGATCTTCCGCCCGGCCGCGCCGCGCCGCGCCGCGAGGGTCACCGTCCCTGCCCGCCGGAGGGCGCGTCCGGGTGGCACCGCACCCGGCCCGCCGCGTCGCCGGCCTCGGGTGAGACGGCGGGCCGGGACGCCCCGCCCCGCTCGCGTCCGGACGGGCCCTCGCCGCGGCGGCCGGCCGTCTCCCCTCCCATGCGGCCGAGCTCTGCCAGCTTGCACTCGGAAGGACTGCCCCGATCGGCCTGGAAGGCGACGAGCTTCTGGCCCGGAGCGCTGTCGACGCTCAGCACCTCCATGGTGGTGATCACTTCGCCGACCACCGCGTGATGGAAGCGCACCGGAGCGCGGATGCGGCTGCGCACGTCGTGGCGGTCCCACAGCCGGCGGAACTCCCGGCTGGCCCGTGACAGCTCCTCCACCAGCTCGTTGAGGTACGGGTCGTCCTGGTCGGCGCCGGACGCGGCGCGCAGGTGGGCCACCTTGTAGCGGGTGTCCTTCTCCCAGTCCAGATAGAACTCCCGCGCCCGGGGATTGAGCAGGGCCAGCCGCAGCAGGTTGTCGTTGTGGTCGAGGCCCTCGTACAGGGCACTGGCCACCGCGTTCCTGGCCAGCACGTCCAGGCGGGGGTTGACCACGTAGGCGGCGACGCGGTCCCAGCCGTTCATCAGGCGTATCACGTTGGGGTCGACCGTGTCGGCGCGGCCGGGGACCTCGCGCCGGTGCACGCGCGGGCGGGCCAGCTCGTGCAGGTGCTCGGTGGCCTCGGCGTCCAGTTGCAGGACCTGCGCCAGAGCGTCCAGCACCTGCTCCGAGGGACGGCGCTCGCGGCCCTGCTCCAGCCGGATGTAGTAGTCGATGCTGACGCCGGCCAGCATCGCCACCTCCTCACGCCGCAGTCCCGGCGTCCTGCGGCGGTTCGGGCCGGGCGCGATTCCCGCCTGCTCAGGAGTCGTGAACTCTCTGCGGGCCCGGAGGAAGGCTCCTAGTGGCCGGTCACGGTCCATATCTCAAATTACGCCGTCGGCCGGGTGCGCAGGTGACGTCCGCGGGGCGGGCGGCGGTCGCCGCGGGGCCCGCCCGCGCCGGACCCGCCGTGCGGGCCCGTGAAGCGGCGCCGCGGGCGGCGCCGGGCCCTCGCATGCTTTGGCGGGATTTTACCCTTGCCGGATCGGCAAGAGGGTTTGCCCGATCGGCGAACGGTGGCGGAGCATCTGCGGCGAACGGAGGTGCCGGACATGACCGACAGGCACGAACAGACGGCGCGGACCGCTTCCGACGAGCGGGAGCGGGACTTCGACGTGGTGGTGGTGGGCGGCGGGGCGGCCGGGCTGAGCGGGGCGCTGACCCTGGCCCGGGCGCGCCGCTCGGTGCTGGTGGTGGACGCGGGCGGCCCGCGCAACGCCCTGGCCTCGGCGGTGCACAACTACCTGGGGCGCGAGGGGACGCCGCCCGCGCGGCTGCTGGCCGAGGGCCGCGCGGAGGTCGCCCGTTACGGCGGCAGCGTCCTTTCCGGCGAGGTGATCGCGGTCGAACGGACCAAGGACGGCCGATTCCGTGTGGTGCCGGCCGGCGGTTCGCCGGTCCGGGCGCGCCGGCTGCTGGTGGCGACCGGCCTGGCCGACGAGCCGCCCAAGGTGGCGGGACTGGCCGAGCGGTGGGGTCGCGACGTGCTGCACTGCCCGTACTGCCACGGGTGGGAGGTCCGCGACCAGCCGATCGCCGTGCTGGCGACCAGCGCCCTGGCCGCCGAGCAGGCCCTGCTGTGGCGGCAATGGAGCCCGCGGGTGACCCTGCTGCTGCACACCGCGCCCGAGCCTTCGGCGGGCGACCGTGAGCGGCTGGCCGCCCGCGACATCGCGGTGGTCGAGGGCGAGGCGGCCGGGCTGGAGGTCGGTGGCGACCGGCTGACCGGGGTGAGGCTGGCCGACGGCCGGGTGGTGCCCTGCACCGCCCTGGTGGTGATGTCGCACCTGTCGGCCCGCACCGGAGCGCTCGCGGGCCTGGGCCTGGAGCCGGTCGAGCAGTCCTTGGGCGGTCACGTCGTGGGCACCCGCCTCGACGCCGATCCCATGGGCGCCACCGGTGTGCCCGGGGTGTGGGTGGCCGGCAACGTCACCGACCTGATGGGCCAGGTCGTCACCGCGGCGGCGGCCGGGATGCGCGCGGCCGCGGCGATCAACGCCGACCTGGTCCAGGAGGAGACCCGCCTGGCCGTCGCCGCCAGCCGCGCCGCCCCTGGCCAGGACGGCTGAGGCGACCGGCGGCGCCACCCCGCCTCGTCCCACCCCGCCTCGCGCGCCGCCGCAGAGGGAGGAGGCCCCCAGTGGACGCCGCGCCCGTGCCTCCGCCGTGCCTCCGCCGTGCCGCCCGCGGCGACGCGGAGTTCGCCGCGGGCGGTCCGAGGGCCACATCGACGACGATCCCGCGATCGTCCGGCGGATCGCGACGGCGCGGGGGCGGCCCGCCCGTCCTCGACCGCCGCTGTGGTGAGCTCGCCGGCCCGGCAGGGGGCGGCCGTGGGGGTGGCGGGGGCGTCCATGGTGCCGGCCCCTATGCTGCGCGCATGGTGATCACCGATGAGGAGCTGGCCCGGACGGCGGCGCAGGCGGGAGCCGACGTTGTGCGCGCGATGTACGGCGCGTCGATGACGCGCGTACGCAAGTCCGGGGACGACTTCGCCACGGCCGCCGACATCGACGCGGAGAAGGCCATCGTGGAGGTCATCCGCGCCGCCCGCCCGCACGACGCGGTGGTGGGCGAGGAGAGCGGGCGCACGGGCTCCGCGGGCGCCGAGCGGGTGTGGCTGGTCGACCCCCTGTGCGGCACGCTCAACTACGCCACGGGCGGCATGCTGGTCGCGGTGAACGTCGCCCTGCGCGAAGGGCCGGAGGTCATCGTGGCCGCCTGCGCCGACCCGTTCTCCGGGGAGGTGTTCTGGACCGGCGGTGAGCACGCCTACGTCCGCCGCGACGGCGTGGACCAGGCGCTGGCGCCCTCGGCGGAGTCGCGGCTGGTCGACCTCAACCTCGATCCGCCGTTCCCGAACCAGCCGGGCTTCCGCGCCGTCCGCGTGCTCGCCGACCCCGGCTTCGCCGCGCGGTTCCGGCCCCGCGTCGTCTCCACCACCCTGGCGGTGACCTGGGTGGCCGCCGGCCGGCGGGCCGCGTACCTCACCGACGGCCACCTGCGCGACAGCGTGCACTTCGCGGCCGGCATCGCGCTGTGCCGGGCCGCCGGCTGCGTGGTGACCGGTCTGCGCGGCGAGCCCGCGCACACCGGCGCGGGCGGTCTGGTCGTGGCGGCCGACCAGCCGACGCACGCCGCCCTGCTGGAGATCATCGCCGGCGGGTTCACCTCCGGCGGGTAGACCCGTTCCCGTTCCTCGCGCCCGCGCCCCGGCCGGCCGGGCCGCCGGAGGCCGGGGCGATCCCTTACCGGCCGTCGCGGCGGTGGCGGATACTACGGGGATGCGCTTGCTGGAGCGGGAGTCGTCGCTTGCGTCGCTGGCCGAGTACGCGGCCGAGGCCGCGCGGGGTGAGGGGCGGCTGGTCCTGGTCGCCGGCGAGGCGGGGGTGGGCAAGTCGGCGCTGGTCGAGCGCTTCCAGCGGGACCTGCCGCCGGCACGGTGGTCGTGGGGGGCGTGCGACGGGCTGTTCACCCCGCGCCCGCTCGGGCCGCTGTTCGACCTGGCCGACCGGCTGGGCGGCCCCCTGCTGGAGCTGTGCCGCGCCGGAGCCGGCCGCGAGGAGCTGTTCCGGGGGCTGCTGCGCGAAGTCGGTGACCCGCACGCGCTGGACGCCGTCGTGGTGGAGGACGTCCACTGGGCCGACGAGGCCACCTTGGACCTGCTGAGCTTCCTCGGCCGGCGGCTGCGCGGCACCGGGCTGCTGCTCATCGCGACCTACCGGGACGACGCCATGGCGCCGTCCGATCCGCTGCGCGTCACGCTGGGCGGTCTGGCCTCGCAGCGGTCGACCCGGCGCATCGGCCTTGCGCCGCTGTCGGCGGAGGCGGTGCGGGAGCTGGCCGCAGGCAGCGGCGCCGACGCCTGCGCGCTGCACCGGCTGACCGGCGGCAACCCCTTCTACGTGACCGAGGTCGTGCGGGCCGGCATGCACGCGCCCGGGTCATCACAGATCCCGGGTTCGGCGCGGGACGCGGTGCTGGCGCGCGCGGCGCGGCTGAGCGGCCCGGCCCGTCAGGTGCTCGACGTCGCGGCGCTGACCGGCACCAGGGTCGAGTCACGGCTGCTGGAGGCGGTGGCCGCGTTCCCGGGCCCGGCCGTGGACGAGCTGCTGGCGTGCGGGCTGGTCGTCGGGGACGGCGAGTGGCTGCGGTTCCGTCACGAGATCGCCCGGCTGGCGGTGCAGGAGGCGGTGCCCGCCCACCGCGCCCGCGCCGTCCACGGCCGGGTCCTCACCGCGCTCGAATCCCTCGGCTGCGACGACGACGCCCGGATGGCCTTCCACGCCGAGGCGGCCGGTGAGGCGGCCGCGGTCCTGCGTCACGCGCCCGCCGCCGCCCGCCGCGCGGCGTGGCTGTCCTCCCACCGCGAGGCCGCGGCGCAGTTCCGGCGAGCACTGCGCTTCGCGGCCGGCACGGACGGCACGGACGCCACGACCCTCGCCGAGCTGTGCGAGGGGCTGGCCGACGAGGCGGCGCTGCTCGACCAGTGGCACGAGGCTGCCGAGGCGTGCGAGCGCGCCCTGGTGGAGTGGCGCAAGGCGGGGAACCGGCTGCGGGAGGGCGACGCGCTGCGGCGGCTGTCGCGCATCATGTGGAACATGTGCCACGGGGAACGGGCCCCCGTCGAGAGCGCCGTGTCGCTCCTTGAGCCGCTCGGGCCGGGCGTCGAGCTGGCCTGGGCGTACGCCACCTACGCCAACCAGCGGATGCTGCGCTACGAACTGGACGCGGCGGAGGGGGCGGCGCTGCGAGCCCAGGAGCTGGCCGAGCGGCTCGGCGCCACCGACGTGCTCAGCGACGCGCTGAACACCCGCGCCGTGTGCGCCTGGACCCGGGGCGGCGACTGGGAGGGGCCGATGCGCCGCGCGCTGGAGATCGCGCTGGCCGGGCGGCACCAGGACCAGGCGGGCAGGGCGTACGCCAACCTGGCCGCCCTGCACAACGGCCGGCGGCGGTTCGCCGACAGTGAGCGCTACCTGGCCGAGGGCATCGCCTACTGCGACGAGCACGACCTCACCTCCTACGGGACGTGCCTGCGCAGCGAGCGGTCCACCGTCATGGAGCGCGACGGGCGCTGGGAGGAGTCGCTGTCGATCAGCACGGGCATCCTGGCCACGGTGGGCGCGTCCCCGTCCAACCGGCTGTGCACGGTGCGCAGGATCGGCTCGGTCCTGGCCCGCCGGGGGGAGCCGGGGGTGTGGGAGCACCTGGAGGAGGCGGCCGTGCTGGCCGACCGCACCGGCGAGCCGCAGCAGATCGTGCCCGTCCGGCTGACCCGCGCCGAGGCGTACTGGCTGGAGGGCAGGACGGGACAGGCGCGCCGCGAGGCCGAACTGGCCCACGACGTGTCGGCCGGTTCCGATCCCTGGGACCGTGGCGCGGTCGCCGTCTGGCTGGTGCGGACCGGGTCCCCGCGGCCGCCGCAGGGGGAGGTGCCCGAGCCGTACCGGCTGGAGCTCGGCGGGGAGCCCGTCGCGGCGGCGCGGGCCTGGACCGAGCTGGACTGCCGCTACGACGCCGCGCTCGCCCTGTCCGGCGCCGGCGGCGAGCCGGAGCTGCGTGAGGCCCTGGCGACGTTCACCGACCTGGGCGCCTTCCCCGCGGCCCGCATCGTCCGTCAGGAGCTGCGCGGGCTCGGCGTCCGGTCGCTGCCGGCCGGGCCGCGGGCGGCCACCCGGGAGCATCCCTCCGGGCTGACCCGGCGCGAGCGTGAGGTGCTCGCCCTGGTCTGCGCGCAGCACACCAACGCCGAGATCGCCGCGAAGCTGTTCATCTCGGTCAAGACCGCGGGCCACCACGTCTCGGCGATCCTCGCCAAGCTCGGCGCCCCCAGCCGCGGCGCCGCCGCCGAACAGGCCGTCCGTCTCGGCCTCGCCGGCCTCCAGGTCCCGGTGACGGCCGGTGGGACGAGGCAGGGGCCGGCCGGCCGGCCGGTGGCCGGAC
>NZ_JBEXGT010000057.1:0-48826 GCF_040607475.1 Sphaerisporangium sp. NPDC005288
CGCCGAATACGAACGCCGACACGACGCCGAACACAACCGCTACGCTGCCGCATAGCCGCAAACCCCGACCTGTCCACACAACCGGGGCAACTTCACATCGACGAGCTGGTCGAGCACTGGACGGTCCTGGACGAGGAACGTGAGCGGATCGCCGGGAAGCGAGGCGCCACCCGGCTCGGCTTCGCGATCTTGCTGAAGTTCTATACGCGGCACGGGCGGTTCCCGCGAGGGCGTTCGGAGCTGGCCGACGAGGTCGTGGAGCATGTGGCCAAGCAGGTCCAGGTGCCCGCCTCGGAGTTCGGCTTCTACGAGTGGTCTGGTTCCACGATCGAGTACCACCGGGGGCAGATCCGGACGCACCTGGGGTTTCGGGTCTGCTCGACTGCGGACGCGGACAAGGTCACGGTGTGGCTGGCCGAGAACGTCGCCCACGCCGAGCGTCGGCCCGAGCGGGTTCGGGAGGAGCTGCTCAAGCATCTGCGTCAGGAGCGGATCGAGCCGCCGACCATGGGGCGGATCTCGCGGATTGCGGCCTCGGCCCTGCACAGCGCGGAGGTCACCTGGTCGGTGCGGATCGCCTCTCAGTTGAGTGCGGAGACCACCAGGCGCATCTACGCCCTGGTTGGCATCGACGAGGAGAGCGAGGACCAGAACGACGAGGACGGGGAAGAGACGGCGCCGGGTGAGGCGGCGGAGATGAGGACGGCGGTTCTTCGGGACTGCTGGCGCTGATCAAGTCGGCTCCGGGGAATGTGAGTCTGGAGTCGATGATGACCGAGATCCGCAAGCTGGAGGCGGTGCGGTCGATCGGGTTGCCGCCGGGGTTGTTCGCCGATGTGGCGCCGAAGGTGCTGGCGGCCTGGCGGACGCGGGCGGCGGTGGAGGCTCCGTCGCACATGCGCACGCATCCGCGTGAGCTGACGGTGCTGTTGTTGGCGGCGCTGGTCTGCGAGCGGGAGCGGGAGATCACCGACACGCTGGTGGAGTTGCTGATCGCGACTGTGCATCGGATCAAGGCGCGTGCCGACAGCAAGGTGACCAAGGAGCTGATCAACGCGTTCAAGCGGGTGACCGGCAAGGAGAACATCCTGTTCCAGGTCGCCGACGCCGCGCTCGGGCATCCCGACGATCCGGTCCGCGCGGTCATCTTCCCGGCGGTGACCGGTGGTGAGCAGACGCTGAAGGATTTGGTGTACGAGTTCAAGACCAAGGGCCCGGCCTACCGCACCACGGTGCAGACCACGCTGCGCGCCTCCTACACCAACCACTACCGGCGCGGGTTGATCGCGTTGCTGGACACCTTGGAGTTCAAGAGCAACAACACCGCCTACCAGCCGGTGATCGAGGCGTTGGAGCTGGTCAAGCGGTATGCCAAGGCGGGCAATACCACCTACTACCCGCGCGGCGGGCGGGTGCCTGAGCATCGCGGCACCGCCGGGGCCTGGGAGGACCTGGTGTTCAAGCGCGACAAGCGCGGCCGCCGGCGGGTGGTGCGGATGGTGTACGAGATCGTCACCTTCCAGGCGCTGCGCGAGGCACTGCGGTGCAAGGAGATCTGGGTGGTCGGCGCGGGCTCCTTCCGCGACCCGGAGGAGGACCTGCCCGCCGATTTCGCCGCCCGTCGCGTGACCAACTACGCCGAGCTGCGCAAGCCGCTGGACCCGGCGGTGTTCATCGCCGAGTTGAAAGCCGAGATGCGCGCCGAGCTGGAGGCGCTGGACACCGCGCTGCCCACGCTGGACTGGGTGGAGATCAAGGACCGCAAGTCCGGCGCGATCAAGCTGACGAAGATCGAGGCCGCCGAAGAGCCGCGGAACCTGCGAAAGATCAAGAACGAGGTGGGCCGCCGCTGGGGATCGGTCCCGCTGATCGACATGCTCAAGGAGGCGGTGCTGCGCACCGGCTGCCTGAACGCAGTCACCTCGGTGGCTGGCACCTCTAGCCTGGCGCCGGAGGTGTTGGCCGAGCGGCTGATGCTGGCGATCTTCGGGTACGGCACCAACACCGGGATCCGGGCGGTCGCCGCCGGCGGGCACGCCCACAGCGAGGACGACATCCGCTACGTGCGGCGTCGCTACCTGACCCCGCAGGTCGCCGCGGACATCGCGATCGCCATCGCGAACGCGACCTTCACCGCCCGCGACACCGCGCTGTGGGGCGAGGCGACCACCACCGTCGCCTCCGACTCCACGCACGTGCGCGCCTACGACCAGAACATCTTCACCGAGTGGCACTCCCGGTACGGGGGCCGCGGCATCCTCATCTACTGGCACATCGAGCGCGGGTCGATGGTCGTGCACTCCCAGACCCTGCGCGCCTCGGCCTCGGAAGTCCACGCGATGATCGAGGGCGCGGTCCGGCACGGCACCACCATGAAGGTCGAGGGCAACTACGTCGACTCCCACGGCCAGACCGAGATCGGCTTTGGCGTGACCCGGCTGCTGGGGTTCGACCTGCTGCCGCGCATCAAGCAGATCAACAAGGTCAAGCTCTACCGCGTCGAGACCGGCGAAAGCGACCGGTTCCCGCGGCTGACACCGGCGATGACCCGGCCGATCCGCTGGGAGCTCATCGAGCAGAACTACGACCAGATGATCAAGTACGCGACCGCGATCAAACAGCGCACCGCCTCCACTGAGGCGATCCTGCGCCGGTTCACCGAGTCCGCCTCCCACCCGGTCTACCAGGCCATGCTGGAGGTCGGCCGCGCGCAGAAGACCATTTTCGTCGCCCGCTACCTGCGCCTGCGCGAACTCCAGCGCGAGATCCAGGAAGGGCTGAACGTGGTGGAGGCCTCCAACGGCGCCAACTCGGTCATCCTCTACGGGAAGGGCGGCGACATCGCCACCAACCGGCGCGAGGAACTGGAGATGACCGTGCTGTGCCTGCGCATCCTGCAGGCCGCTCTCGTCTACATCAACACCCTGATGCTGCAAGACGTCCTGGCCGACCCCGAGTGGGTCAAGCTGCTCAAGCCCGCCGACCGGCGCGGCCTGACGCCCTTGTTCCGGCAGCACGTCCAGCCCTACGGCGAGGTGCGGCTGGATGTGGCCAAGCGCCTGCCGCTCGGCGGGCAGGAGCAGACCGGGCGGGCGCCCGCCTCCCAGTAACGCCGAGATCGACAGAAGACGGCCCGTCCCGGGCCGGGCGGATGCCAGCATCGACACCATGAACTGGTGGCGACGCAAGCCCTCCCGGCCCACCGACAGCGACCCCGACCTCGCCCACATCCGCCGCGACCTGGTGTGGAAGTTCGGCGAGGACATCGCTTACGCGATCTGGCTGACCGGCAAGGATCAGACGCCGGCCCGCACCCCGACCTGGGACACGCTGGTTTCGTCCGCGTTGATGTCAGTGGCGGTGACGCGAACTCGCGACCTTAATGTGGGAGCCCGGCTTTCCCGGGGCTGTGCCCCGGGGCCTTGCCGGCCGGAGCGGCGATCGGGCAGGACCGCCGCCCCGATATCGCCGGCAGTTCAGACGATCCTGATCCCCTGGATGCGGACCCCACCGGGATGGTTCGGCCAGGTGAACACGGTCCACTTCGGGATCGGCTGAGCCGGCTGCCACCTTCCGTCCCCGTACCACTGGACGCGGTTGTTACCGGTCGAGATCCGGGTGACCCACCAGACATCCTGGACGTACATATCCGTTCCGCCGTTGGCGTAGCAGTAGTCGGCTGACGAGCCGCCGGTTGCGTGGATTGTGGCGCGCACGAGGTCGGTCCGGTCGCCGCACGGGACCTCATTGATCGCGTACGCCGCCGTCGGGAGGGCGACGGCAAGTGAGGCCGTCACCGCGACGGACGCCAGAGTGGCCAGGGCCGCGCGTTTGGTGATGCGTTTCATGGACTTCTCCTTTGCAGTGAGATTCATGCGGTGGAACTGGAGCCGGACTATCCGCAGGCGTGACCAGGAGATCTCTGGCCGCCTGCCGGGGTGGCTGTCTCGCTTCCGATGCGAACATCACGGCTCACGACCGGCTGCGATGCCACAGGGCGTCAGATCTGCCTCAGACGGGCTGGCCGACCGGCCGGATGGTCAGGGTGTTGAGGTCGACGTCGGCCGGCTGGTCGAGGGCGAAGCAGATGGCCTTGGCGACGGGCTCGGGGGACAGGGCGAAGGGCGGGACGCCGCCTTGCCAGAAGGCGGTGTCGGTCATGCCGGGGTTGACGAGGGTGACGCCGACGCCGCGGCTGGTGGCGTACATGCGCAGGTTCTCGGCCATGCCGGTGATGGCCCATTTGGTGGCGGAGTAGAGGTTGGCGGGGCTGTTCTTCAGGCCGGCGACGCTGCCGATGAGCACCAGCCGTCCGCCCGTGGTCTCGAGGTGAGGCAGGGCGGCGTTGGCCAGCAGGGCGGGGCCGAGGACGTTGGTGAGGACCATGGGCGCCCACAGTTCCGGGTCGCCGTCGGCGATGGTGCGCGGGTGGTCGGCGGGGATGAAGCCGGCGTTGGCCACCGCGGCGTGCAGGGCGCCGAAGTGTGCCACGGTGCGGGTCACGGCGGCTTGGGTGGCCGGCCAGTCGGCGGCGTCGGCGATGATGCCGAGCAGCCGGTCGGAGTGGCCGGTCTCGTCGAGGAAGGACTTGAGTTTGGTCTCGTCGCGGCCGGTGACGGCCACGCGGTGGCCGCGGTCGAGGAGCAATCGTGCGGTGTGGGCGCCGATGCCACTGGTCGCGCCGGTGATTAGTACGGTCTTGCCGGTCATGGTCATACTCCCCGGTGCTGGAGGTCCTGGTAATGCATCACAGGAGGGCGTCGACGGTGATGGGCGGCCCGATCACCACTACAAAAGCTGGTCGGACAAGGTCCATCTCCGTATCGCAGATCGCGTTCTACCTGCTGATCCGAGGAAACCCGCCTGGCCGAGCGCGAGACAGAGCGCATTTATAGGGGGGACAAGCTCAACCCCCTTACCGTCGGCGCCTGCGCGAACCCTGCGGTTACCGTGGGGGTATGGACGACCGGTCCGACAACCGCGACCAGATCCGGGATTTCCTCGCCATCCGGCGCGCGAAGCTCACTCCGGAGCAGGTCGGGCTGCCCACCGGCGGTCGGCGCCGGGTCCCCGGGCTGCGCCGCGAGGAGGTCGCGGTGCTGGCCGGTGTGAGTACCGAGTGGTACACCCGGCTGGAGAAGGGCCACATCAGCGGCGTATCGGAAGAGGTGCTCGACGCGGTCGCCCAGGCCCTTCGCCTGGACCAGGACGAACGCACCTACTTGTTCGACCTGGCCCAGGCCGCCCGGCCCGCCCGCCGCGCACCTTCGCGCTGCAAGGACGTCCAGGTCCCGCCGCGCGTCCAGTGGCTGCTGGACTCCATGACGATGTCGGCGGCGTTCGTACGCAACGGCCGCCAGGACATCGTCGCCCACAATGCGCTGGCTCGGGCCCTGCTCGCGCCGGTCTTCGACAGCCCTGCCAGCACACGGCACGGCCGCGCCAACCTCGCACGCTACGTCTTCCTCGACCCGGGCTCCCAGCGGTTCTTCGCCGACTGGGACGCGGCGACCGCCGTCAGCGCCGCGCTGCTGCGCGCCGAGGCCGGACGCGAGCCCCACGACCGGGCGCTACGCGACCTCGTCGGCGAGCTGTCCACGCTCAGCACCGCGTTCCGCGGCCAGTGGGCCGCCCACGACGTGCGCATCCGCCACGCCGGCGGCAAGCGGCTGCGGCACCCGCAGGTCGGCGACCTGGAGCTGACCTACCAGTCCCTTGACCTGCCCATCTCCAGCCGGACAGTGTACGACCTCACCATTTACACCGCGGAACCGGGCAGCACCTCCGAAGAGCGGCTCAAGCTCCTGACCAGCCTGGCAGCCACCCAGCCGGCACACCCCACCAGCCAGCCGCGTTGAAGCGCGCCGACTTGCTCACGGCCTGCAGCTCGGGCACCTATAGCTACGGCGAGCCGCTGCGCTGACCGGGCCCCGCGGACAGGCATTGAACGAACATCACCACGACCTGAACACGCGTTCACCCCAGCATGCCAGCATGCCAGCCAACGTGCCTTTTACGTGCCTGGCAAGATCACATCTCCCTGCCCTGCGAAAAGATGCGAACAACCCCAAATAGCCACGGCGACGCCTGTCATCATCGAGGTCCAGGTGTGCTTCGAGAAACGATCTCCCAGGGGGCGGCACGACGAGAGCGTGATCCCCGCCGTGCCAAGCCGATGGCGAGCGAGGGCGCAATCGACCGACTACGCCCCCTCACTCGATCCAATCAGAACCCAGCGCCCGACCTGCCGAAACCGGGCGCCGATCCAATCAGATCCGATCTTCACTTCCGCCCCTCCTTTTCGCCCCCTAAAGTGGCCATCAGAGCCCGCCGGACACCTCCCGGGCCACCTGCGGGGAAGGAACCTGATCGGGCATGGCCGACCGCGTCTACCTGCGGCACTCCACCGACAAGCAGACCGACGCCCGCCAGCGGCACGCCCTGGCCGCGCTGATCGCCTCCGGCGCCCCCGTCTACGACGACCCCGCCACCTCCAGCCGCCAGCTCTCCCTGGACCGGGTGGGGTTCACCAAGCTGCTGCACGAGGCCGCAGTCGGCGACACCATCCGCATCGCCGATGCCGCCCGCCTGTTCCGCTCGGTCGCCGACATCCTCGCCCTGCGCCCCGTGCTGATCCGCCGCGGCCTGCACCTGCGGGTGGAGTCGGGGCTGCTGTCGGGGATCGACCTGGCCGCCGACGATCCCGGCACCAAGATGATGGTCAACGTCCTGGCCTCGGTGCTGGAGTTCCAGCGCGACATGATCAGCGAGAACACCCGCCAGGGCGTCGCCGCCGCCGAGGCCTCCGGCAAGACCCTCGGCCGCCCAACAGCGCTTGCCCCGGACAAGGCCGCCGAGGTCGTCACCGCCTACTCCGAAGGCGCCGCCGTCAAGGCCCTGGCCCGCGAGCATCACGTCGCGCCCAAGACCATCCGCCGCGTCCTGGACGCCGCCCACGCCCGCCGACTCCCCGACCAGCTCGACGCGCTCCCCGTTCCCGAGGAGCCGTCCGGCCCCGCCGCGGACACGCCCGTGACGCTCGACCTGCCCGGCCTGCTCGCCGACCACCTGCGGGCCGCCGACGACGACACCATCCGCCAGGCGCTCATCTGGGGGCGGATCATCCGCCGTGGCAAGGGCTACTCCATCCGCCTCACCATGCCGCTCGAACTCCACCACGCCGCGCTGCAACAGAGCGCAGCCCTCGCCGCCGAGGGCGCCGGACCGGCCGAACGCAAGGCCCACCGGGTGTACGCCACCCGCATCACAGCTGCTCAACAGCAGAAAACGCCCGGCAACTAACCACGCCGCTTCGCCGGGCTCACCAGCCCCTGGCCGTACTGATCCGCTACCTCGGGCTCGTTTGGGGCTCATGACACGGTTCTTACCGGCACCCCAACTCGACCAAGACCTGAGCCATCGAGGTCGGTGATCACGAAACGGGCGGCCGTTGCCCCACTGCGTCGGCAACAACGGCGCGATCCGCTCCCACGTCTGGTCCGACAACACCTGATCACGGGTCACGCGCCCAGCTCAGCGCCTCACCGGGGGAGTACGCCCCAGTTGACGGCGCAGCCATGCCACTCGAGCCGCGATGGCGTCCTGCGAGAGCACGGCATGGGGAACCACGACGTCGAACCCGTGGAACCCGCCGGGCCAGACGTGCAGTTCGACGTTGCCGCCCGCCTGCCACATGCGGCTGGCGTAGGCGACGTCCTCGTCCCGGAACGTTTCGGCCGACCCGACGTCGACGAACGTGGAGGGCAGGCCGGAGAGGTTTGCGGCGCGGGAAGGCGCGGCGTACGAAGGCACGTCCGGTCCTCCGCGAACGCCGTCGCCGAGGAGCGCGTTCCACCCGGTCTCGTTCGAGGAGCTGTCCCAGATGCCGAGGCCGCGCATCTGCTGAGCGGAGGGCGAATCGTTGCGGTCGTCCAGCATCGGCGACAGGAGCAGCTGGGCCAGGATGGCCGGGCCGTTGCGGTCGCGTGCCATCAGGGTGACAGCCGCCGCGAGGCCGCCGCCGGCGCTCGCACCGCCGATGACGATGCGCTCAGGGTCGATGTTGAGCTCGTGGGCGTGATCCGACACCCACACCAGTCCCGCGTAGCAGTCCTCGACGGGACCGGGGTGGGGTGTCTCGGGTGCGAGCCGGTACTCGACCGAGACCACCGCCATGCCCATCGGTTCGGCCAGGTTCAGCATCTCGACCAGGCCGAATCGGTTGTCTCCGACGATCATGCCGCCTCCGTGGACGTGGTAGATCGCCGGAGTCGGGGTCGCCGCGTGCTTCGGGAGACAGATCAGCAGCGAGATGTCCGGGTCCCCGTCCGGCCCTGGCACCGCCCGCTCCTGCACGCTGTAGGCGCCACCGCGCGAGAGGATCTCGTCGGTCGGGGTCTCCACCCCGGGGACGGGCTTGCGCATCTCGACGATGTTGTCCGAACGGTACGCGTCGGGAGGGCGCAGGCCGGTCAGCAACTCAACGACAGGAGCGAGCTCCGGATCGAAGGGTGGTGGCGGTCCGACCGGCTGGGTGGAGGACCGGTCCGTGACGTGCGCAGTCATATGTTCTCCTCGCGGCAAGAGACCGGATGTCTGCCTGCCCCAGGTCATAGGTGATCGATATGTGTCAGGTGGTGGATGCGGCCCGCCAACTGGCAGGCCGAGCTGAGCGTTCGAGTTCTGCTTGCGCAGGAGGGGTTCGGCAGCCGGATCGAACCGTTAGCGAGTGGCTGCTCGGAACCGCCTCCTGGCTCAGACGGTCGGAACAGTCCCGCCGTCGATCACGTACTCGGCGCCCACGATCGCCGAGGCGCGGTCCGACACCAGGAACCCGACCAGGTCCGCGATTTCCTCGGTGTTCGCGAATCGCCCCAGGGGTACTCCTCCCAGGGAGTCGTAGATGGTCTGCTTGGCCGCTTCACGCGTGAGTCCGTTGCCCTCAGCGATCCGGTCCACGAATCGTTCGTAGGCTTCGGTCTCGATCCCGCCGGGGCTGATCGCGTTTACCCGCACGCCGCGCGGCGCGAGCTCGTTGGCAAGTCCCTTGCTGTACGTGCGCAGAGCAGCCTTCGCTGCCGCGTACGCCAGGGACGCGTCGTACTGGGGTAGTTCACGCTGGATCGAGGTGAAGTGCAGCACCACGCCCGCCCCAGACTCGATCACCGCCGGGAGAAGAGCTCGATCGAGCCGCACCGCTCCCAGGAAGTTGAGGTTCAACTCGGTGAGCCACTGGTCATCGGTGATGACCGCGAACCCACCGGCCGGCGTCGACGCACCTCCGACGACGTGCACCAGGATGTCGAGTGCGCCGCCTACCTCACCGATTCGAGCGGCCACGGCATCGGTGCCCTCGATCGTCGTCACGTCCGCTTCGATGAATCGGTCGGGGTGCTCGTACCCGTCGGGCATCGTTCGCGCCGTCACGTATACGTCGGCACCCATTTCTCGGAGCCTCTCCACGACGGCCTTGCCTGAGCCCTTCGAACCGCCCGTGACCAGCGCCCGGCGACCGTCGAGACGATCGCGATCTGAACTAGACATTTCTCTCTCCACTGAAGATCGACGTAGCGCGGATTCGGTCAGGCTGTGTGGTTGGCGATAACGAGTTCGGCGACGAGGCCATCCCGCAACGCGAACCGGTAGTCGAGTTCGGCGACGCCACCCGGGAAGGTGCCCTCGAGCCGCACGGTCACCACCCAGTGGGCGTCATCGAGGCGGCGAGCGCCGATCTGTTCGGTTGTGTACTCGAACTCGGACCCGGCGTCCCGCAGGAACGCGTGGACCTCCTCTCGGCCGCGGAAGGTCTCGCCCTGGTCGACGACCACCGCGTCCTCGGTGAGGAACGACGAGGCGGTGTCGGCGTCGTGGACGACGTGGGCGGCGAAGAACTCGCGCACGGTGGTCGGGAGCAGATCGGACGGAAGATCGGTGTGCTGTGTCATGAGCTCACCGTGCGACCTCACGGTGCGGGAGGGTCAAGCCGTGGACTCTCCCCCTGGGAGAGGGTCCAGAATGTGGGGGTGCTGACCATCGGGGAGTTCTCGCGGCTGACCCACTTGAGCGTGCGGACACTGCGTCGGTATCACGAGGCGGCCCTGCTGGAACCCGCCGTGGTGGACGAGATCACCGGTTACCGCTACTACGGCGTCGACCAGATCCCGACCGCGCAGGTCATCCACCGGCTCCGCGAACTCGACGTCCCCCTGAGCGATGTTCAGCGAATCCTACGGACCCCCGACCCCGGTGTCCGGGCGGCCCTGGTCGCGGACCACCTGCAACGCCTCGAGGACGAGCTCGACCGCACCAGGGCCGCAGTCGTGTCGCTGCGGCGCCTGCTCCGGCCCGACCCCGCGCCGATCGACGTCGAGCTGCGTGCGCAGCCCGCCCGGACCGTCGCGGCGGTGGAGGCCGTAGTCAGAGGTCGCGACGTCGCAACCTGGTACGCAGGCGCGATGGCCGAACTGGAGGCGGCCGTCGGCGCCGCCGCGACCGGACCGCCGGGCGGCTGCTACGACAACGCCCTCTTCGAACAAGAGCGCGGTCACGCGCTCGTCTACCTACCGACCGCTGCGCCACCTCGCACCGGACGCGTGCACCCCGCAACTCTCCCGGCCGCGGAACTGGCCGTCACCACCCACGTCGGCGAGCACGACGGCATCGAGGTCACGTACGGCGCACTCGGGACCTGGGTGGTGGAGAACGCGATGTCGGTGGCCGGGCCGGTGCGGGAGGTCTACGTCGTCGGCCCTCGTGACACAAGCGATCCCGCAGCGTGGCGCACCGAGATCGGCTGGCCGGTCTTTCGCGTCACCTGAAGCGAACAGTTGCGGGACTGCGTTGTGATTGACGTCCGTTCACGTACAAGATCACCGCGCCGGGGGCCTCCCGGGGGATGATGGGCGCGGACCCGGCGGCCTCGCGGCCGGTCCGATTCCTGGAACCGGCCCCCGGCACGGAGCGCTCATGATCGGTCTCGTCATCGACCCGGACGGCATCTCGCGGACGGTCGAGCTGCCGCGCGATCCGGCCGACCGCGCCGCGATGATCGCCACGCTGACCGGCACGAACACCGGCGGCCAGGCCGTCCGGGTGGCCATCGAGCTTGCCCGCTGTCCGCCTTCGTCGCGAGCTCCCGGGACAGGCCCTCGTTCGCCGAGGAGTTCCACACGTTCGGCTGCGTGCCAACCTGTCCTGATCGCTTCGAGAGGATAATCTGGTTGTCGGCCGTGGTCACCGCGACGTTGATGCCGAAGCTGCTGGAGATGAACGGCGGCACCGACGACCAGTGCTTGCCGTCGAGGTACCTGGAGCGCAGTGTCTGCCCGTCTCGCATAGGGCGGTCCAGTTGCTGGGCGGCCAGGAACGTGAAGTAGTTCGACCATTGCAGTCCGATGGAGATCCGGGCGTCCTCGACGTCGGGCACGCGAGACACCGAGACGTAGTCCACGGCGTAGCTTGAGCCGTTCCACATCGGCTCGCGGCCAGACGCCTTGATCCGCTCTTGTTCCTGGACGATGGCCTCGCGCCACTCGACCACCTCCTCCGGAACCTCGACCATCGTGTTGGCGATGACGAGCCGGACATCCTGCCGCGCGATCATGTCCGCCGTCGCCCTCGACGATGAGCAGGGTCGACTTCATCGGCCCCAGCCGGAACGGCTCGCTCCGGTAGGTGCTCGCTGGCTGCATCACCGCCGTGGCACTTCCGCGCTGAGCGGCGGTCCACATGTGATCCAGGCGCTCCCGCAGTTCCTCCAGGTCGGGCTTGAGGGCATCCTGTTCGATGAGAAATGCGCCGATGTCATGCATCTGCCGCAAGTGTGGCAGTCGCCCGCTGGTGAAGAGTGTGTGCACGGTCATGGGCCCGTACGACGTGGCATTGCCGATGACGCGCACGCTGGGCCAACCAGCACGGGCATGCAGCCGGTGCAGTTCGATGAACAGGTCACGCAGCGGCCCGTCTTCCAGCTCTGGCATGCGCAGTTCGGCCATGACCCGATCCTGCGCCTGTCCGTGAATGTAAGCAAGCGTATGGAATAGAGCGCGAGATCGTGATCAATTTCGGTGGATATGAGCTGGATCGTAAGCGAGCTTTCCTGACCCGAAGTTACGTGCCCGATCCTTGCGATGTCGGTTGCGAACCGCAGCCGCTTTTTCAAGGAGGCGACCGTGACGGACATCGTCGTCATCGCCGCGTTCGTGGTCACGTCGCTGAGCGGCGTCGTGATGTTCTGGCTCGGGCTTCACTTCTTGTGGCGGGTTTACAAGCGCGGTGGGGCTGCCGACCTCGCCGAGGCGGCCACCGCTCTCCTGCTCGCGCGCGGCATTCAGCCGAGAGAGCGCGAGATGCCGGCGGCTCCTGCCCACGAGGCTCGACGATCAACGCCCAGTCGGCATCGTGGAGGTGAAAGAACTGCTGCAACTCCTGCTGTACCAAAGGGCCGAGGCTCCAGGCCCCGTCTTGAGGGTAAACAGGCCATTACAGATCAGACCAGTGATCCTGCCTCCGTACCCGATCCCTCATCGACTCGATGCTGTCGGGATTAGAAGGTTTGCCGATAGGTCCTGAATCGGCGTCCCGGACCCTCCGGGAAACAGACATCGAGTGACAAAATGTAACGTCGGGCGGCCGATTTGGCGCTAGAATTGACGACAGTATTTTCCGACAGGTAGAACGAGGCTCCCCACCCTTTCCGAGGAGCGCCGGGGCAGATCGTCTACTCCCGTGTCTCCACCGCGACGCAGTCGCTGCTGCGGCAGCGGCATATCCTCACCGAGGCCGGCCTTCTCGTGCGGACCGAAGGCGTCGCCGAGGGCTTCCGGCCCGCCGACGCGTTCTGCTGTTCGAGGACCCGGCGACCACCTCCAAGATCCCCGCTCTGGACCGGCCCGCGTTCAGCAAGATCGCCGCCAAGGCCCACCCGGGTGACACCCTGACGGTCTCGGAGCTGTTCCGGCTGTGCCGCGACCTCCTCGACATCCACGCCGTCCGCGGCTGGTGCCAGGCCCGCGGCGTCGTCCTGCGTGTCCTGTCCGGGCCGCTGTCGAACTTCCACGATCTGGCCGCCAACGACGCCACCACCGCCGTGATCATCAATGTGATCACCGCTGTGGGCCAGTTCCAGCGTGACATCCAGAACGAGCTCACCGTCGAGGCGATCGCCGCCGCCGAGGCCGAGGGCCCGCGCTCACCGGCGGCGACGTGGACGTGGTGCGGTCGACCTACGCCGAGCAGGGAGCCTCGATCGCAGCGCTCGCCCGCGCCCACGGGGTGAGCCGAGCCGCCATCCGAACCGCGCTGTCCGATCTACTGCCCGACCAAAGCATCCCGGCCGGCTGACACCGGCCACGGGGGCGGATCGTCAGATCTCCGCATCGTCCTCGCCTGCGTCGGGGTCGCGCAGGTCGCGGATGGCGCCGGGGGCCAGGTCGGGCAGGGCGAAGGTGTAGGTGCCGTGGACGCCGAGGTGGGAGTGGACGAACGGCGACAGCCGGGCCATGTCCTCATCCCGCACCGGATAGCCCTGGGCCTCCAGCTGGCGGACGGCGGCATCGAGGTAGACCGTCGTCCAGAGCGTGGCGCAGTTCAAAACGAGGCCGAGGGCGCCGAGCTGGTTCTCCAGGCCGCGCTCGTACCGGTGGTAGAGCTCGCCCTTCTTGCCGTGACAGATCTTGCGGGCGAGGGAGTGACGGTTCTCCTGGAGGTTGCGGATGTCCTTGATGTCACGGCGGTAGGTCTCGTCCACGTCGATGAACTGGAGGATGTGCGGGGTCTTTAAGATCCGGCCGTAGGAGGCGATGGCCTCGCCGAGGGCGGTGGGGTGGCCGTCGCGCTGGAGCATGGTGACGACGTCGTAGGCCCGGACTGTGCCGGTGTAGATCGAGGCGACGACCCGGAGCATGTCCTCCCAGTTCCGGCGGATCTTCCGCAGGTCGATCTTGCCCCGGGCGAAGGTGCCCAGCGGCCCGTAGTCGGCCGATGGGCTGATCCGCCAGCCCTTCTGATCGGGCAGGTCGGCCAGGGCCGGCCGGTAGGAGATCCCCAACAGCTCCAGCGGTCCGAAGACGACGTCGCTGTACGAGCCCGTGTCGGACACGACGGTCTCGGGGAGGTCCCTGGCAACCTGGACGAGGAGGGGGCGCAAGACCTCCCGGGCTGGCGGGGCCACCGGCCGGCGAGTGTGGGTCCCGTTCCGGTCAGCCTGTCTCGATGTGTGGGCAGGGGCGCCGCTGGCTGTAGCCGCCCGCCGCGGCTCCGACCGCGTCCCAGAAGGGGGCGGGCTCGCGGAAGTGGCCACCGAGGGTGTGCCAGGACAGGCCCGGGTAGTCCGAGCGCAGCACGGCCAGGGCCGGCTTCACCTTCGCGTGCAGGCTCACCCAGACCCATCCGGCCTCATACGCGGTTCGCGTTCCTCGGTGCAGAGTTTCGCCTCGGGCTTCCTCCAGACCCCGCCTCACGACGACGCCCTTGCCTCCGGCTCGGAATTAGCACCACCTCTTCCTCCAGGGGACTTTCACCCCCAAGCGATCGCCCATGCTGGGCGCACATGCGTTTAGGGCCCGGGCAGTGCGCGTGGGCCCTAAATCACGGCTGGGGTTGCCGCGGTCACGTGGTGGCGGGCTGGAGAAGTTCGATCTCGATGGCCAGCACGCCGAGCGCTTCAGCTCCTGGTGGTGGTCAGCCAGCGGCGTATGTCGGGCATGGCGGTGCCGTTGCTGTCGGCGTCGATGTCGACGGCCAGGTCGGCGATGGAGAGCTGGGCGAGTGCGCGCGACCAGGCGTCTTGGGCGGCGGTCATGGCTCGGGCGATCGCGCATGGCCGTGAGCACCGTTCGGAGGGGATGCCGAGGGGTCCGCGCTGCCGTATCTCGGCGCATCGATACGCGGGCTCGTCTCCGTCGATTGCCTGCACCACCTCCAGAGCGCTGATCTCCGAGGCGGGCCTGGTGAGGGTGTAGCCGCCGACCTGGCCCATGGTGGAGTGGACGATTCCGGCCCGCGACAGTGCCTGCAGGTGCTTGGCCGTGTACGCCGGCGGGGTGCCGTGCAGTTCCGCCAGTCGTGCCGCCGGCACCGGTTCGTGGCTCTGGCTGAGCGTGACGCAGCTGTGCAACGCCCACTCCACCCCGCTCGACATCTTCATGCCCCAACCCTACCCATCCCGGACAAGAGATGTCCGAGTTGTGATATGAACTCGGATAGAAAATATCCGAGAGAAATTGTTGGAGTGCCCATGACGCAGACAGCACTGCAATCCAGCCGCACATCCCTGGGGGTGGCAGCCTTAGCGTTGTTCGTCGCGGCGGCGAACCTGCGGCCGGCCATCGCGGCCGTCTCGCCGCTTGTCGACCACATCCGCGCCGACCTGGATCTGTCGGCGACCGGGGTGTCGCTGCTGACCACCGTCCCGACGCTGGCCATGGGAGTGTGCGCGCCGCTGGCCGCGTACGCGGGCCGCCGGTACGGCCTGCAGTCCGGCGTGCTCGCCGGGCTCGTGATCATCGCCCTGGCTACGGCGGCGCGCCTGCTCGGCGAGTCCACCTGGCTCCAGCTGAGCAGCGCGGCAACCGTCGGAGCAGGGATCGCCATCGCACAAACCCTGCTGCCCGCCGTGGTCAAGACGCGCTTCGCCGCCCGCGCCGGGCTGGTCACCGGTCTCTACACCGCTGGACTCGGCCTGGGCGGCGCGGTGGCGGCCGGAGTGAGCGCGCCGCTGGCCGACGCCCTCGGCTCCTGGCCCGGAGCGCTCGCGTCGTGGGCGGTGCTCGCACTGGCGGGCATCGCGCTGTGGTCTGCCGCCAAGGGCCCCCTGAGCCTGGACAACGTCACGGCCCCCGCCGGGCCCGTAACCCAGCAGATGCCCTGGCGCAGCGGCACGGCCTGGCACATCACCATGTTGTCGGCCGTCAACTCCGCCCTGTACTACTGCGAGCTGGCCTGGGTGACGCCGCTACTGCACGATGACGCCGGTCGCGACGCGGCGACCGCCGGGGGCATGCTGACCGTGATGATCTCCATCCAGGTCGTGGCGATGCTGGCCGTACCGGCGCTGCTTGGAGAACGCCGCGGCACGTGGGCGGGACTGGCGCTTACGATGACGCTGACCGCGGCCGGCTTCCTGGGGCTGTCGTACGCGCCGGGCACCGCGACGTGGATGTGGATCGCGGCGCTGGGCGTGGGGCACGGCGGGCTGTTCACGCTCGTGCTGACCCTGCCCGTGCTGGCCGGCCGTGACCCCGGCGAGGCGGGGCGGATCAGCGCGATGGCGTTCTTCGTCGGCTACGGCTGCGCCGCGCTGGCCCCCCTTCTGGTGGGCGCGCTGCGCGACGCCACGGGCGACTTCGCTCTCGCCTTCGGCATGCTGGGCGCGATCGGCCTGCTGATGCTTCTGCCCATCGCTCGTCTGCGCAGCACCATCCTCCGTCCGGTCAAGGAACGCTGACGTGCACCTCGAGCATCGGAAAGGTGCGGGTGCCCGCGTGAACCTCGAACGTCTCACCGGTCAGGAGATCCTGCCCCGCACCTCTCACCTGGTGAAGATTTACCGGGCCGCGTTCGGCGGCCCGCCATGGCACGAGGACGAGCGCGCCGCCGACGCCTTCGCTGAACGCCTGACCGCGGACGCGCAACGTCCCGGATTCGCGGCGGTGCTGGCCAGCGACAACGGCGAACCCGCTGGTTTCGGTACGGCATGGCGCACCCCGAGGCCTTTCCCCACGGGCCGCGCCTACGATCTCGTCCGTGCCGAACTAGGTGACGCGGTGGAAACGCGGCTGGTTGGAGCGCTGGAGGTGGACGAGCTGGCGGTGAGCCCACACGCGCGCGGCCAGGGCCTCGCGGGACGAATCCTCGACCTCCTGTGCGGCCGCGCCGACTCCTGCTGGCTGCTGACCGCCCCGCAAGCGGCTGACGCGATCAGGTTCTATGAACGGCTCGGCTGGCGGCGCCTGACCGGGCCGAGGGCGAACATCGTGGTGTTCTTGCGTTCGCCGTGAACTCCTCGATCAGCCGACGGGCCGTCACAATCATCCTCTGCTGACCCCCTCTTACGGGTGCCCGTCCCAATGCACCTGCCGTGCGGCCCGGGAGGCGGGCCCTCCTCGCGAGGGTTCGGATTTCGCTGACCTGCATTGATGCGTGCTCCCGCACCGGAGCGAGGCGGCCTCGGCACGCGCCGACCGGTTTGCTGGACGGCGCTCGCGGGCCACCCAGCCTGCGCGAAGCCGCCCGGGAGATCAACGCCCGTCCGTAAGCGTCGTGTCAGCCAGGAGATGCGGCTGCACGCCATCAGAGCGCCGGCCTCGATGCCGCAGTCGCTCTGGCATCGAGGCCGACCTGCATCCGCCGCGCGCGGCGGACCTGGCCGCCCCTCATGCCCGGCGTCACCAGGACCGGCGCACTGTCGTGCCACGGCAAGCGCGGCACCATCCACCAGGCGTATCGCGACAGCATGGAGGACCAGCTTGGCGCGCTCGGCCTGGTCCTCAACGCCATCGTGCTCTGGACGACGCGGTACATCGACGCCGCCGTCGCCCAGCTCAGGCCGAGGGCCACGAGATCCGGGAGGAGGACATCGCCCGGCTCTCCCCGCTCGAGCACAAGGACCTGAACCTGCTCGGTCGCTACAGCTTCACCGCCAGGGTCCCGGCCGCTGGCTCCCTGCGCCCGCTGCGCGCCCCAGACGCGCCGGAGCTGGATGAGGACGACGACGGGGGCGGGCAGGACTAGACCTTGGTTGCCAGATGCTTCAGACCGTCCGTCCGCCGACCGGGTCCTGCGTCAGGTGGTGGGGCGAGTGCCGGGGGTGTGGCCGAAGGTGCGGCGGAAGACGTCGATGAAGGTGCTGGCGGATGACCAGCCGCATCGGTGGGCGACAGCGGTGACGGGGGCGTCGTCGGCCAGGAGGATCAGGGCGTGGTGGAGCCTGATCTGGGTGCGCCACTGTGGGTAGGTAAGGCCGAGGTCGTCCCGGAGGCGGCGGGAGAGGGTGCGGGCGCTGGCGCCGATCTGGCGTCCGAGGTCGTCGAGGGAGCGGTTGTCGGCCGGGTCGGCGCGCAGGATGTCGTGCAGTTCCCGGAGCAGGGGGTCGGTGGGGGTCGGCAGGTGCAGAGGTTGCTCGGGGGAGATGGTGAGCTGGTCGAGCATGACGGCCCGCAGGCGTAGGTGGGGTGGGCTGTCGTTGTCGGGGTCGCGGGTGTAGGCGACGATGAGTTCGCGCAGGAGGGGGCTGACGGCGAGGACGGCGGGTTCGTCGAGGCCGAGGAGGTTCTCGGTGGCGGGCAGGCCGACGAGGTGGAGGTCGAGTTCGCCGTGGGCCTGGTGCTGGTGGACGGTGCCGGCGGGGATCCAGAGCGCGCGGGTGGCGGGGGCGACCCAGGAGCCGGCGTCGGTGGTCACCGCGATGGTGCCCCGGCTGGCGTAGGCGATCTGGTGGTCGTCGTGGCGGTGCGCGTCGATCTCGCCGCCGGACGCCAGGCGCTGGGTCCGGGTCGGCGCGACAGAGGTGTGGCGGATTTTCTGCATCACCTGTCAATCTATCGAAAGCGCGACACTCGGTGGTTCTCCCAGCATGGGAGGGGTGCGAAGGAATACATCGATCTTGCTGCTGGCCGTGGGGCACGCCTGCGTCGACATCTACCAGGGCGCCGTCGCGGCGCTGATCCCGTTCTTCGTGGCCGAACGGGACTACACCTACGCGGTCGCCTCCGGCATCGTGCTGGCCGCTTCCTTGCTGTCCTCGGTCGCCCAGCCGGTGTTCGGGGCGCTCACCGACCGGTGGGCGATGCCGTGGCTGCTGCCGGTCAGCACCCTGCTGGGCGGCGTGGGCATCGCGCTCAGCGGCCTGTACAGTTGTTACGGGCTCACCCTGTTCTTCGTCGCCGTCTCCGGCATCGGGGTAGCCGCCTACCACCCGGAGTCGGCCCGCGTGGCCCGGCTGGCCAGCAAAGGCAGCCACAGCGCGATGAGCTGGTTCTCCCTCGGCGGCAACATCGGCTTCGCGCTCGCCCCGCTCATGGTGTCGGCCGCGATCGGGCACGGCTCCCTGCGCTGGACACCCGTCCTCGTCCTCCCGGCGCTCGCCGGCGCCGCCCTGTGTGCGCCTGTGCTCCGGATGCTCGCCCGGCCCCAGGCCGGTACGTCCAAGACGGAGACCCTGCGGGGCGCCGATGATGTGGCCTCGTTCGTGAAGCTGTCCCTGGCGGTCGTCTTTCGCTCCATCGTCTTCACCGGCCTGAGCACCTTCATCTCCCTCTACGCCCAGCAGCGCATGCAGGGCAGCACCACCGCGGGGACCGTCGCCCTATTCCTGCTGTTCCTAGGCGGTGCCGTCGGCTCGGTGCTTGGCGGGGCCCTGGCCAACCGCTACGACCGCGTCCGCGTCTCCCGCTGGTCCTACCTGCTCTCCATCGCCGCCGTCACCGGAGTGATCTACGCACCCGGCCCGAGCATGTTCCTCTTCGTGGCCCTCACCTCCACCGGCCTGTACGTCCCCTTCTCCCTCCAGGTCACCCTCGGCCAGGACTACCTGCCCTCCCGCATTGGCACCGCCAGCGGCGTCACCCTCGGCCTCACCGTCAGCATCGGCGGCCTCATCAGCCCCCTGCTGGGACACCTGGCCGATTCCACCTCCCTGAAGACGGCCCTCACTCCCCTGATCGCCATGCCCGCCCTAAGCTCGCTCCTCTTCCGCGCCCTGCCCGAACCCACCGCCCCCAAGCCCCGAGCCGCCGCACCCGCACGGCAAGACGCGTAGACCAGCACGGATCAGTGACTATGCACATGGTCCGCACGGCGGACGAGGACGTGTCCGGACTCCAGTTCGTCTCACTCATCGGCCGGTTCGGTGAGCTGGTCCGAGATCCTTGATCACCTTGGCGAACTCGGCGTCGAACCGCTCCTTGCCGACCTTTTCCGCGAGCGTGGTCAGGTACTTCACCTGAGCGGCTGTGGCTGGCTCCGTCTTCGCCTTCTCAGCGCGCTCGCGCCGCGGACCGTAGATCCGCTCGTTCTCCGCCTTGCGGGCCACCTCCGGCTCCGGACTGCGGCAGGTGATGTGCACCCGCTCGTACCAAGTCTGGGTGCCCGGCTTCCCGGTCACCGCCTCCCACAGAGCGTTCGCCGTCAGCTTCTCCTCGTCGACGCACGCCACCTTTTTGACACCGTTTCTTGCGCACCATCCGGGCTCGATCGGGGCACGAATAGCAGGTTTTTGATCTTGTTCAGGAATCGGTCGATTTTTCGACACCCGACGCGGACATCGAGCCCAACGACATTGGAACGGTGGTTGGCGGTAACTCCGCCCGCGTCGGCTCGCTAACGCCACTGACCGTTCCGTTGTCGATCAAGCCCCGACACCTGGCACTCGCGTGGGGTGCAGACGATGGTGGTGGTGCCGGGTCCCGGCGGCCGCCCCCTGCTCGCCACCAGCGGCGATGATGGGACGGTGCGGGTCTTGGATCCGCTCACCGGTATCGAAATCGCGCGGGTGGTGATGGGTGCTCCGGTCACATCGTTCAGCGTCGTACCGTACACGAATGCTGCGGGGTTGCCGCGATCGCTGCTTGCCGTTGGTGGCGCAGCCGGAGTCGCGGCCTTCGACGTCGGCTGATCGCCTTCTCTGCCGGCGTGCACCGCTGGGTGACGACGGTGCAGGGGCGGGTGCGCTGAGTCCGCTCTCCGAGCTGTCCCCGCTATCGCGGGGGGCTCACCGCGCCGTACCCGTTTGGGCTTGGGCGCGTTCGGCGCGCGCCGCCTGCAGCTGCCGGGTGGCTTCGTCGGCTTGGGCTTCGGCTCTGCGGGCGCGTTCGACGGCGTCGTCGGCGCGGGCGGTGATCGCGGCGAGTTGGGCCTGGTGGGCGGTGGTGAGCGCGGCCAGTTGCCGTTCGGCGTCGGCGCGCAGTTGTTCGATCTGCTGGGCGGTGCGCGCGGTGGCCTGTTCGGCGTGGGCGGCCCGTCGCTCGGCCTGCTCGTGGCGCTGCTCGGCGGCCTCGCCGCGGGTGAGCGCCGCGCTGGTCTGCTCGCGCAGTAGGTCGGCGGCCGCGGTGGCCTGGGCCAGCGCGGCGCGGGCGTCGGCGAGCTGGGCGGCTTGGGCGGTGTGCGCGGTCTGCTGGTCGTCCAGTGCCTGGCGCAGTGCCTCGATCTGGTCGGTCTGCCGGGTGCAGGTGGCGCGCAGCTCCGCCAGTTCGCGCTGGGCGGTGTCGCGCCGTTCGATCGCCTCGTCGCGGGCGGCCAGCGCCGCTTCGCGTGCCGCCTCGGCGCGGGCGCGGGCGGTGTCGTGTTCGGCGACCTGCCGCCATGCCTGTTCGCGGATCCGGTCGGTCTCGGCGCGCGTGTCGCTCATCCGCCGTTCGGCTTCGGCGCGGGCCTGTTCGGCGGCGCGCTGGGTGGCCAGTGCCTGGCGGCGGGCGCGTTCGGCGTCGGTGGCGCGTTGTTCGGCGGTCTCGGCCAAGGCGCGGGCGTCGGTGGCCTCCTGCTCGGCGGAGTGGATCTGGGCCAGGGCGCCGGTCTCGGCCTGTCGCAGTCTGCCGGTCAGCTCGGCGAGCACCGCGGTGAGTTCGGCCAGCGCCGGGCCGGTGGTGGCGCCGAGCCGGGCGGCGGCGGTCAGGTGGTCGGTGATGGCGGCGTGCTGGTGGGTGCGGCGGGCGCGGGAGGCGGCGTCGGCGCAGGCCTTGCGGCAGTACCGGGCTGGCCGGCCGGCCTTGCGGCGGCCGTGCTCGTCCAGCGGCGGCTCGGGGAGCGGGGTGCCGCAGAACGCGCACCCCGGCTCGGCGTCGGGCGTCCCGGCGGGGTGGGGCGTGTCGTCGTGGAGGTCGGCTCGCTGCTCGTCGATCACCCTCACACTCTATCGATAATTCGCGCAATAGCACGCGAAAATAAAACGCGTCACTGAGTGCGCGAAATCCATGTCGACAAGTCGTACCCCATAATCACGGTTATGGTGTACGGTCGATCCTCATCGGCGACAGACACCCGGCGGACGCCGAGGAGGGCGAATGGTGAGCACGCAGACGGCCGACGGCGCGGAAGCAGCCACCATGCCCACCACGGCTGGCACGGCCACCGCTGCGGCACCGGCGGTCACCGGCGGAGCGCTCGAGGCGCTGGAACGGCGGCGCGCGGACCTGGCCCGGGACGTGACCGCGCTCCCGGCGCTGGGCCCGGTCCAGCTCGCCGACCCCTACGGCGTGCACCGGCTGACCGCCATCTGGCTGGAATCGCGGCCCTCACCGGCCACCACCACCGCCTACCGCACCGACCTGACCCACTGGCTCACCTGGTGCGCCGACCGCGCCCTGGACCCGCTGGCGGTACGCCGCGCCGACGTCGATTTGTACAAGACGGACCTGGCCGCCCGCGCGGCCGCCTCCACCGTGGCCCGCAAACTGTCGGCGATCTCCTCCTGGTACCGCTACCTGACCAGCAACGAGGCCTGCGACCGCAACCCGGTCGCCGCCGTCGACCGGCCCCGGCCCGACCGCGACACCTCCGCCACCATCGCCCTGTCCCGCGACGAGGCCGGCCGGTTCCTGGCCGCGGCCGCCGCCGACCCCCGCCCGGTCCGGCTGCGCACCGCCGCCCTGCTGGCCATCATGCTCACCGAAGGCGTCCGCGTCTCAGAGATCTGCAACGCCGACATCACCGACCTGGGCCACAACCGCGGCTGGCGCACCCTCACCGTCACCCGCAAAGGCGGCAAACGCCAGCCCCTGCCGCTCGCCCCGCCCGTCGCCGACGCCCTCGACCGCTACCTGACCGACCGCGCCGGCAGCGGCCAGCCGCATGAACACCTGCGGGGACCGCTGTTCGTCACCACAGCATCCGGCCCCCACCTCGGCGGCAGGCGCCTGGACCGCTGGGCCATCACCAAACTCATCCGCCGCATCGCCCGCACCGCCGCCATCCCCTCAGCCGACCGGCTCACCCCGCACTCACTGCGGCACTCCTTCGCCACCCTGTCCCTGGACGCCGGCGCCGCCCTGCGCGACGTGCAAGACGCCATGGGCCACGCCGACCCGCGCACCACCCGCGGCTACGACCGCGCCCGCTACGCCCTGGACCGCCACCCCGCCACCCGCCTGATCTCCTTCGTCGCCGTCCCTAACTCGGCAAGCTGATGCCGGCAGCGTCGGCTGAGGGTTCAGGCGGTGCCACCTATCGCGAAGACTTCCCTGAGCGCCCCTGAGACAGTCACGGTTCCGCGCCGTTGCGAGCGCCGACACCGTAGAACGCCGCCCCCAACGCCGTCTTTCGCCTCGTTCGCGGAAACCGCGCACCGGCGAAGAGACCAAGCGTTGAGCTAGGAGCGGAGGATGGGAGAGCGAGGAGCATCGCCGCTGACAACAAGGTCGAGCCGCTCGTGCGGCAGCACCATGCGCAACGTCGATCTTCGACCGGGACAACACGGGTGGCGACTGAAAGCGCGCCACTGACACCTAGATCACGACAGCACTGACACCTGATGGCAAATATGCAGGTCAGAGCGTCTAGGGGGACTGTCAGTACGTGGCAGGTCGATACAGCTTGTCAGTCGAGGACGAACGGAAACAGCATCGGAGCGCACTAAGCGACCCCAGCAGGCCGTAGAGGATGCTGCTCGTGGACAAGAAGTAGTCGGTGTGCTGCACGAAGCAACGACCGCTCGAAGAGCTGCAGGATTGCCAGAGACCAAAGCTCTTAGCTGGGAAACTGTCGGTGCCGCAAAACTTCCGTCGGACGGATCAAGTGACATCTAGTGATCTTGCTGACACGAAGTGGCAAATCCACTGACATCAACTGGCATTACTGCAGGACAACTTCGTGGCAGTCCGCAGAACAGTCAGCACGCCAAGTGGGTGAGACGGGACCATGAATGGCGCCAACTTCGGTGAGACTGCGCCAGTTCGAGTGAGATGGGACACCAGCAGACCGTAATCGTTCTCAGCGCCAACCGCAGGGAAGGCCCGCCTTTCGTCATGCCGGGGGATGGAGGTCGGGTTACTTGCGGGAAGTCTCCTTCTCGTTAGTTGCTCCAGACCTGGAGGACGCAATGGATCGTTGTTTCTGATTTTCAATTTCTGGAAATTCGTAAATGCTAGGATGCGGAGGTGGCGATCAAGGGGGACGAAGGGCAGGCGGGCGTGGGTGAGGCGGGGACGCTGGAGGACACCGCGGCGGGGGGCGCCGGGGCGGTGACGGCGTGTAAGCACTGCGGGGCGGCGATCGAACGGCGCTCCGGGCGCGGCCGGCCCAAGGAGTACTGTCCGCTGGGCGACTGCCAGGCGGCGGCCAAGCGCGAGCGGGAGATGCGCCGCGCCACGCCGGGCCTCGAGGGGGCGCTGGCCCGGGCCGAAGACCTGTACGACCGCATGGAGAAAGGGCTCGCGGCGGCCATCGCCCCGCTGGCGCAGGTGCTGGCCGACGAGCTGAGCCCCGCCGGGGTGGAGGCCAAGCTGAGCGCGGTTCAGGCCGAGGCGCACACCCGTGTCGCGATCGCCCGCACCGAGCGTGAACAGGCCTTCGAGCAGGTACGGCTGGCACGCGAGGCCACCGAGCACGCCCGGCGCGAACGCGAGGAGATGCGCGGACGGATCCGCGAGGCCCAGGCCGAGCGCGACACCGCCCTGTCGGACGCGGAGACCGCCCGCGAGCAGGCCCTGGCCGCCCTGCGCGAGGCGGCCGCCACCGAACGACGCGCCAAGCAGGTCGCCGATGAGGCCGACCGGCGCGCCGCCCGCGCACAGAGCGAGCGCGAGCAGGCGATCCAGCAGATGGGCGAGCAGGTCGAGACCGCGCTGGCCGAAGCGCGCGAGGCGCGCGAGGAGACCGATAGGGCGCGGCAGCTGGCAGAGGAGGCCGGGCGTGACGCCGAACGCGCCACCGCCGAGCGGGACGCGGCGCGCACCGAGGCCGAACTGGCCCGCCGCGCACGCGTGGAGGCCGAGCAGGCCGCCGCCGCGGCGATCGCCCGAGCCCAGGCCGCCGAGGCCGAGCGCGACCGCACGCAGAGCCGGGCCGGCGATGCCGAACAGGCCAGAGCCGAGGCGGTGGGACAGGCCGCCCGCTCGGCCGCCGACGCCGCCCAGGCGGGCGCCCGCGCCGAGGAGGCCGAGCGGCGGGCCGCGGACCGCGTGCGCGCCGCCGAGGAGCGGGCGTCCACCGCCGTGGCGGCCGCGGTCGACGGCGAACGCGCCGCCGTCGCCGAACGCGACCGGCTGGCCGCCCTGCTGGAGATCGAACGGGCCAGGGTCGCCGACCTGCGGGCCCAGGCCGACACCCTGCGGGCCGAGTCGGCCCAATTGCGCGAACGCGCCGTCACCGCCGAACTGGCGCTGGAGGCCCGCAGGCAGTAGACGGGTGTGAGTAGTTGCGGTACAGAAAGTGCCGCTGAGATTGATCATGGTTGGCTGGCACACGGGATGCGGCTGCCGCTGGGGTTCACGGAAAGGTCGCCGGGCGGCTGTTGGCGCTGGCTACGGTCCGCTTCGTGCCGGTGGAGTTTCTGACTGACGAGCAGGCCGAGGCGTACGGGACCTTCACCCAGGTGCCCACGCGCCCGGAGCTGGAGCGGTTCTTCTTCCTCGATGACGACGACCCGTGACCTGATCGCGCTGCGGCGTACGGACGCCCACCGGCTGGGCATGGCGGTGCAGATCTGTACCGTTCGCTACATCGGCCGGTTCCTGGGCGACGATCCGCTGGCGGTGCCGTGGGAGTACCTGGCCAGGCAGCTCAGCATCGATGACGCGTCGTGTGTGAAGCGGTATCCCGAGCGGCGCAGGACGCCGTACGAACACGCGGAGGAGATCCAGGAGCGGTTCCGGTACCGCGACTTCACCGACCGGCGGTGGGGGCGGGAGTTCCGCGGGTTCCTGTACGGGCGGGCGTGGACGCACGCCGAGGGGCCAGTGGCGCTGTTCAACCACGCGGTGACGTGGGTGCGGAAGAACCGGGTGCTGCTGCCGGGGGTGTCGGTGCTGGCCCGGCAGGTGTCGGAGGCCCGTACGGCGGCCGAGCGGCGGCTGTACGAGGCGGTGGCCCGTGCCGCACCGGGCCGATCCCGCGCTCGCGCCGGCGCTGGCTGAACTGCTGGCGGTGCCGGAGGGCAACCGAGTCTCGGAGCTGGAGCGGCTGCGTACGCCGCCGGTGAAGTCGACGGGCACCGCGATGGTGCGGGCGATGGAGCGGGTGGGGGAGATCTCCGCGTTCGCGGACCTGGTGCCTGCGATGTGGCGCCGAGCGGTGTTCTCCAACGCCAAGCTGCCCCAGGGCGCGGTCGACCGGGACGCGTATGTGGTGTGCGTGCTGGAGCAGCTGCACCGCGCCCCGAACCGGCGCGACGTCTTCGCTGCCCCCTCGAACCGATGGGCCGACCCGCGCGCCCGCCTGCTGGACGGCCCGCGGTGGGAGGCGATGCGCGCGGACGTGCTCGCGGGTCTGTCCCTGAGCGAGGACGCCGGCGAGCACCTGGCCCAGCTCACCCGCGGGCTTGATGCGGCGTGGCGGCAGATGGCCGACCGCCTGGAGGAAGCCGGCACCGACGCGAAGGTGGAGATCGTTGTTCCCGAAGGCGGGGGACGTGCACGATCGGCGCGATGGTCGTGCGCGGCACCCCGCGCGACACCCTCTACACCCTCTACACCCTGGACACCCTGCTGAACCTGGATGGCGGGGTGTAGCCGGAGATGGTGGCGACCGATAACGCCTCGTACTCCGGCATGGCGTTCGGCCTGTACAAGATGCTCGGCTTCCGCTTCGCCCCGCGCTTCCGCGACCTGGCTGATCAGCGGTTCTGGCGGGCCGACCTGCCCGACGACGGCGGGGAGCCGGCCACCGGGTACGGGCCGCTGGAGGACGTGGCCTGCAACAAGGTCAACCTTCCGGACGCGCCCGAGGACGGTGACTAGGAGGCATAGCCCCGGAATGTGTGGCCGAGTCCTGTTCGCCTACGGGGTGGTGCGGTACGGGGAGCCAGCCATCACGCTCTCCCCGCCGGGCACGGGTTATCCGGGTCAGCCGGTCGTGATGGCGAAGGGCCCGTTGTTTGCGAAGACGAGTTTGGCGAAGTTCTCGCCGATGCGGCGGTGTCCTTCGGGGCTGGGGTGGATCGCGTCCGGAAGGGGGAACTCGTCGTGGTCGTTCTCGCCGTAGAGGTCGAGTCCGTCGAGGTAGTGGAGGTTGGGGTCTTCGGCGGACCGCTGTTTGACGGTGTCGGCCAGGACGTCGCGGACGATCGTGAGCGTCAGCCGTCCGGCGGCGGTCTCGGCCGGATCACCGGTGGCCTTGAACTTCAGGGTTCCACTGGAGAGGTCCGGCATCAGAGGTCCGGGGGTGTTCTCGTGGGTCGGACACAGGATGGGGGAGACCAGGAGCAAGGGGGTTGTGGGGTGGCCCTCGCGGATGGTGTCGAGGAAGCCGTGGATGGCGGGGGTGAAGGCGCGCAGGCGCATGGCGTCGCTGTTGACGACGTTGATGCCGAGCTTGAGGCTGATCAGGTCTGCGGGGGTGTCGCGCATCGCGCGGGCGGTGAACGGGTCGACCAGTGCGCTGCCGCCGAATCCGAGGTTGATCAGCTCCACATCGCCTGCGGAGGCGGCCAGGGCGGGCCAGATGGTGCTGGGGAAGACGGCGTTGGATCCGTGGCTGATGGAGCTGCCGTGGTGCAGCCACACCCGGTGCCCCTTGTCCGGAGCGGGCTCGACGGGGGCGTCGGTGCGCAGGGCGATGACCTCGGTGATCTCCGCGTGCGGGAGCCAGATCTCGATGTCTTTCTCGCCGGTGGGGAGGTCGGTGAAGTGGGCGGTGCCGGCGGGGCCCGGGGTGAATTCCGCAGTCTGGGTCTGCATGTCAGTGATGGTGCGCAGGTTCCCGCCGTCCACGGTGGCCTGGGCGGTGAGGCGGCCGTCGACCAGGAGGTCGTAGATGCCGTCCGGCGGGGGCGGGAAGCCCCGGTAGACGCGTTTGGTGGGCAGGGTCTCCAGGCGGATGGTGGTGGCGCTGGTACGGAAGGCCAGCCGGACACCGGAGGGCTGGGCCTCGGCCACGGCCAGCAGGTCGTCGGGGATCTGGCGGCGCGCCCAGGCAGGCAGCCGGTGCGGCAGCAGGCCGTGGGCAGTCTCTTCCACGTCGAGGTGCCCGCGCAGGAAGTCGGCGGTGATGGGGGTGGTGATCAGGTTCTGTTCGGTGCTCATTGCCTCAAACTTTTGATTCTGGGGTGGGGCGGCCGGTCAGGGGGTGGACCGGCTCCGCAATGCGGTGTCGAGGCAGTCCAGGGTCCAGGCCCAGGACTGCTGAGCGGCGACGTCCGTGTGGTCGAAAGCGCCGGCCGCCTCCAGGGAGGCATAGCCGTGGAAGACGCTGCCCAGCATGCGGACCGCGTGCGTCTGGTCCGGCTCAGCCATGTCGTAGCCGCGCAGGATCGCCCGTGTCATCTGTGCATGCCGGACGCCGGCGCTGGCCGCGGCAGTCCGCGGGTCGAGCCGGTACCGCGCTGCTTCGTACCGGCCGGGGTGCGCCCGGGCGTAGTCCCGGTAGGCGTTCGCGAAGGCTGTCAGGGCGTCCTTGCCCGCGCGCCCGGCCACGGCGTCGGCGACCCGGTCGGCGAGTTCCTCCAGTGCGAACAGCGCGATCCGGATCTTGAGCTCGTGGGAGTTCTTCACATGCGCGTACAGGCTCGCCGGCTTCACGTCGAAACGCCGGGCGAGCGCGGACAGGGTCACCTGGTCGAAACCGGCCTCATCGGCGAGTTCCGCACCAGCGAGCGTCAGCCGCTCCGGGCTCAGTCCTGCCCGAACCACAACCATCACCTACTCTCAGTATGTCTATGTCCAGTATGCATCTACCTACAATCTATAGGCAAACATTGTACTCATTAAGGTTTGGCGACTCCATCGAAGGGGGCGAGCGAGAGGGCAGGTCTGCGAAGCCGCACGGGCACCCCCGCCTTGATTCGCACAAACGGCCCTTTGCCCGAGCAAGATCGAACGTGACGGCCCGGCGACCGCGAAGCGCCGTTCCGGTTCGCAAAACTCGTTCTCACTCAAAGACGGGTGCGGGGCCCTTCTGAGAATGGTTGTGACGGCATCCGGGGCATGACGGCCCCTCAAGAAGCCTCCCTGAGCGACGCGGACGACGTCGAGCGCCACCCCTGCCCACGCTGCCGGGCCGGACCTGGCTCGCCGTGCCGCTCGCGCTCCGGCGCGGTCGCCGGCACCTACCACACCGGCCGCTTCACCAAGGTGCCCCGGCTCGTCAAGCTCCTGCGCGTACCCACCCCTGCCGACCGCGGGCCCGGCCAGCCGTGGCGCCCCGGCACCCTGGTCCCGCTCGCCCTCGCGCCGGACACTCCGACCGCCGACATCCGTATCGGGTACGCACGGTGCTCGACGCTCACCCAGGAACTCCAGTCGCAGCTCGACGCGCTCGCCAAGCATGGCATCCCGCGCGACAAGGTGCTCTCCGAGAAGATCAGCACCCGCGTCCGGGTACGGCCCCAGTTCGAGGCCGCGCTCGCGCTGGCCCGCCAGATCAAGGCCCACGCCCCGCACTGCCGGGTCACCTTCACCGTGTACGAGATGAAGCGCCTCGGCCGCGACGCCGCCGAACTCACCGCGCTCGCCGACCACCTCACCGCCCACGGCCTGGTCCTGGAGATGCTCGCCGGGCCCCTGACCGGGATGTACGACCCCAGCGGGCCGGGCCGACCGCTGTTCGCGTTCTTCGCGGCGATGGCGGAGACCGAGCCGGAGAGCATCCGGGAGTCGACCCTCGAAGGACTCGACGCGGCGGCCCGCAAGGGCAAGCACGGCGGCCGGCCGCCCGTCATCACCGACGACATGCTCCACACCGTGCTCCGTCGCCGCGCGAACGGCGAGTCCGTCGAGCAGATCCAGCCCGACCTGATCATCCCCACGGGCGAGCGCAAAGGTCAGGCTCCCAGCGTCGCGAGCATCTACCGCGCGCTCGCCGAGCACGAGAAGAGGGAGGCGTACCCCGAGGCCATCGCGGCGGCCCGCGCCGACTTCGCCGACCTCCAGGACGCCGACGACATCCCCCACCGCCCCCGCCGAGTCCGCATCCGGCGGCCGGATGATCCACTCACCCCGACGCCAGCCGGACCGTGATCGATCTCAGCGGCACTTTCGGTACCGCAACTACTCACACCCGTACATTCTTGCGGCAGGGCCGGCCGCCGTCGCGGCCTTTCCGGTGTCCAGCTCCCAGCCTTTCGCGTACGCCGCGGCGAACTCCTCCCCGCCCAGCGCGGCCTGACCACGGCGGGTGATCTCGCGGACCTGCGGATCGGTGTGGTCGTGCGCCCCCCGCAGCCGGGCTGCGGCCCCGAGCAGCACGGCCGACTCCTGCCACCGGCCGCGCCCCTCGGCGAGCGCCGCCGCGTTCACCGCCACCAGCGACAGGAGCGGGAGCTCCCGGGTCGCCAGCGCCGCCGCGTACGCCTCCACCAGCGCCTTGTCCGCGCCGGGCAGGTCGCCCAGCGCCAGGCACAGCGCGGCCCGTGCGCCGCCGACCAGAGTCCGGACGTGGTGAGCGGGCAACGCGGTGTCGCCGAGCAGACCCCGTTCGGCGTCGGCGAGCAGGCGGGCCGCCCTGTCCAGGTCGCCGAGCCACACCCGTAAGCCGGCCTCACACGCGTCGACCAGAATCAGCATCTCCGGCGAGGACGCGTGCAGCGCCCGTTCACGGGCGGAGGCGATCATCGCGATCGCCTGATCTGTGGTGCCGCGCCGGATGTGCACGTCGATCCAGCGCAGGTCGCTGTAGAGCTGGTCACCGAGGCTGGGCGAGCCGAACGCGCCGGCCAGCATCCGGGCCTCGCGCAGGTCGGCCAGCGCGACATCCAGGTCGCCGTACCGCCGCAGCCGGGCGCGCATCGGCAGCGTAGCGGCCTGGCCCCAGCGGTCACCGGCCTGCCTGAAGCAGGCCAGGGCCGCCTCCACGTGGACACGCGCCCGGTCAAGGGCGCCCGCGCTCTCGGCGATCTCGGCCTGGAACACGTGGGCCAGCCCGGACAGCCACACATCGTCGCCGTCGGCCAGGCGCTGGAAGACCGGGAGCGCGGCCTGCTCCTCCCGCAGGAAGAGCAGGACCGGGCCGAACACACGGTAGTGGCCCGGCAGTTCCGGATGGGTGAGGAGCCGGCCGGCCAGCTCGCGCATCTCCGCCCGGTCGTCCGCGGCCTCCCCGGCGGTGATCCCCGACAGGATGTCCGCCCGGTTGAGCAGATGGACGGCTCGGGCGCAGTCGCGCTCGGGAGTAGGGCCGCCTCCGGGCACCGCCAGGGCCTCGCCCAGCCAGTAGGCGCCGTCGGACTGGCGGCCTGACATCTGCCAGTACCAGGTCAGGGCCAGGGCCAGAGCGATCGCGCCGCGGGAGTCCCGGGTGGCGCACAGGTGGCGCAGCGCGGCGAGCGTGTTGTCGTACTCGGCGCCGATGACCTCCAGGGCCGTCAGCTGGTCGGGCCCGCGCAAACGGGGGTCGTAGCGGGCCATCAGCTCGGTGAAGTGGCCGGCGGCCAGGTCCCGGGCCGTGCGGAGGTCCCCGGCGCCGGTCAGGCGGTCGACGCCGTACTCGCGGATGGTCTCGAGCATGCGGTAGCGGCCGGCGCCGGGCGCGAGCTGCAGCAGTGACCGGTCGACGAGGGTGGCGAGCAGTTCGGGGATCTCGCCGGCGGGGACCGCGGTGTCAGCGCAGACGGCGGTGGCAGAGGCCGGCGTGACGCCGCCGGGCAGGATGGAGACGCGTTCGGCGACCGTGCGCTCGTGCTCGCTCAACAACCGCCAGCTCCAGGCGATGAGCGCGCGCAGCGTGCGGTGCCGCGGCGGCGCGGCGCGGCTGCCGGTGGTGAGCAACCGGAACCGGTCGGACAGCCCGTCGGCCAGGTCGGGCAGTGACAGCGTACGCAACCGGGCGGCCGCGAGCTCCAGCGCCAGTGGCATGCCGTCCAGGCCGTGCACCACCCGCACGATGTCGGGCAGCGTGGTCTCGTCGACCTCGAACCCGGGTCGCACGGCGGCGGCCCGCTCGGTGAACAGGCGCACCGAGGCCGCGCTTCGGGCCTGTTCGACGCCGTCGTCCGGGCGGGGCAGCGCGAGCGGGGCCAGCGGCACCAGAGCCTCGCCGTCGATCGCGAGCGGCTCGCGGCTGGTGGCGAGCACCCGCAGCCCCGGACAGCGGGGGAGCAGCGCCGCCAGCAGGTGGGCCACGGCGTCGATCAGATGCTCGCAGTTGTCGACCAGCAGCAGGCTCTCCCGGCCGCCGAACTCGCCGATCAGGACGTCCAGCTCCTCGCCCTGGACTCGCGTGCGAGCGGTGGGCATCGCACCGCCCCGCGGCCCGGCACCGGCGAGCACGGCCGTGGCGATCTTCACCGGTTCGGTGACGGACGCCAGGTCGATGAGCCAGGCGCCGTCGCGGTACTCGTGACGGTGGCGGCGGGCGGCCTCCAGCGCCAGCCGGGTCTTCCCGGCGCCGCCGGGACCGAGGACGGTGACCAGGCGTCCGGTCGTGAGCAGGACACCGATCCTGGTGAGCTCGTCATCGCGGCCGATGAAGCCGGTCAGCGGTGCGGGCAGGTAGGTGGAGGCGAGCCGGCCGGGTTCGCTCACCGCGCTGCCGGCCAAGGCGCCTGAAGCCGCTGCGCTATCGGCCCGGGGAACCGAAGCCGCCGGGCTGCCGGCTTGGGGGACTGAGGCCGCCGGGCTGCCGGCCTGGGCCTTTGAAGCCGCTGTGCTCGCGGCCGGGGCGCCCGAAGCCGTCGGGTCGATCTGGACGCTTGGAGCCGGGCTTCCCGCCGGGGCGCCTCCGGACCAGGCGTCCGGCGCCAGGACCGGCCGGCCGGGGCGCAGCAGGCGCAGATGGCGTTCCCGCATGGCGGTGCCCGGGTCGGCGCCGAGGAGGTCGGCCAGGGTGTGGCGGACCCGCTCGTACACGGCCAGCGCCTCGGCCTGACGTCCTTGAGCGGCGAGCGCGTCCATCAGCAGCGCCGCCGCCCGCTCGTGGACCGGCTGCTCGGCCAGCATCCCGCTCAGCCGGGCCGCGGCCGCCTCGGCCTCCCCCAGCGACAGCTCGGCCTCGGCGAGGTCGGCGACCGCCTCGATCGACACGTGCGCCAACCGGGTCGCGACCGTCGGCGCGACCGCGGCGATGACCGCGGGTTCGGCGCCAGGGTGGTCGCCCCACAACGCCATGGCCTCGGCGAGCGCGACGCGCGCGGCCTGCGGGTCGCCTGCTCGCAGTCTCTCCCGACCGGCGGTGGTGAGCTGTTGGAAGCGCAGCGCGTCCACCTCGGCCGCCTCCACCGCCAGCCTGTATCCGCCGGCCACCTGCACGACCACGCCGTGGGCCGCGCCAGCGGGGGTGAGGGCGCGGCGCAGCCGGGAGACGAGGGTCTGCAGGGCGGGGGCGGGGCCGGACGGCGGCTCCTCGGCCCAGATCGCGTCGACCAGCACACCCGGCTCGACCGCGCGGCCACCGGCGAGCGCCAGCCGGACGAGCAGGCCCTGCAACCGCGCGCCCGGAACCGGCAGGACGGCGTCGCCGCGAGAGACCTGAAACGCGCCGAGCAGCGTGACGCGAAGCCGTGCAACCCCGTCCATTCCCCCATCTTCGCGTGCTCACCTGCGAGACCCGAAGCAGGGCGGCGGTGCCAGGGCCGTGTCCGCCGGTATCCGCCGGTGTCCGCCGGGTGTCCGCCGGTGTCGGCCGGTGTCGGCCGGTGTCGGCCGGTGTCGGCCGGTGTCGGCCGGTGTCGGCCGGTGTCGGCCGGTGTCGGCCGGTGTCCGCCGGGGGTCCGTCGCGTGTCCGCCGCGTGTTCGCCCCGTGTTCGCCCCGTGTGTGCTCGGTGTGTGCTTCGTGTCAGCGACTCGTCTCATTCTTCCCATGCCGTACCACCATCACCGACAACGGAGGCGACAGATGACCGAGACGAACGACGCCGGCAACTGGGTCAGGAGCTGGGGCGCCTCACCCCAGGCGGCCCACGACGGGATCGGCTCGCTCGACGACCACCCGCCCCTCGCCGACGTGACCCTGCGCCAGGTGGTGCGCGTCAGCGGCGGCGGCCACCGGATCCGCGTCCGCTTCACCAACGAGTTCGGGACCGCCCCCTTCACCATCGGCGCGGCCCGGGTGGGCCTCGCGGTGGCCGGCGGCGCGGTCCGGCCGGGCAGCGAGCGCGTGCTGACCTTCTCCGGGGCGCCGGCCGTCACCGTCCCGGCGGGCGCGCCGATCCTCAGCGATCCGGTCGACCTGCCCGTGCCCGCCCTCGCCAAGCTGTCCATCAGCCTCTACCTGCCCGGGCACGTGGAGACCTGTACCTGCCACGACCCCGCCCTGGAGACCGGCTGGACGATTCCGGGCAACGCCGTCGCCGCTGCTGCCGTTCCGGCGACCGCCGGGGTCCTGCCGGTGCGAGCCCTCATCTCCGCCGTCGACGTGCTCCCCGGCGGCCCGGCCAAGGCCATCGTCGTGGTGGGCGACTCCCGTGCCGACGGCGCCGGCTCGACCCCGGACGCCAACCGCAGCTGGCCGGAGTTGCTGGCCGGACGTCTCGCCGAGCGGGGAATGGGCGCCGGCTACCTGTCCAACCAGGGCATCAGTGGCAACCGGATGCTCAACGACGGCATCGGCGCCGCCGTCCTGGCCCGCTTCGACCGTGACGTGCTTGCGACGCCCGGCCTCGGTTACGTGGTGCTCTCCGTGGGCGGCAACGACATCGGCATCTCCTTCGCGCCACGCGACGACGACGGTCCCCTCGCCGGCCTGCTGAAGATGTTCCCCGGCGCGCCGGTGACGACGGACGACGTCATCGCGGGCTACCGCCAGCTCGTCGCCCGGGCACGCGAACGCGGCGTGCGGGTCTACGCCACCACGATCGCGCCCTTCGAGGGCGCGGAGATCCATTCGCCGGAGGGCGAGAGCGCACGCCAGAGGGTCAACGAATGGATACGCACCGGCGGCGCCTTCGACGCCGTGCTCGACTTCGACGCCGTCTGGCGCGACCCGGAGCGCCCCAGCCGGATCAGGCAGGACTTCCACTGCGGCGACCACCTGCACGGCAACGACGCCGGCTACCAGGCCCTGGCCGACTCCATCGACCTGTCGCTGTTCGGCTGAGCCGGCCCGCATCAGTCGGTCCGCGGCGTGACGACCGGTGATGACGCCTGAGGGCCGTCTCCACGGTGGTCCGGCGGCATCGGGTCAGGCGCGCAGTCGCGCGTTGAGCCGCGCCGCCTGCCGCGTAAGGTGATCGCGCTCGGGAAGGCTGGGCGCCGACCGGGCGGCTTGGGCGTAGAGCCGCGCCGCGGTGACCGGGTCACCGTCGCGCTCGTGCAGGTACGCCGCGGCGGCGGTGTGGCGGGGCAGGGTGGGGTCGAGCCCGGCCAGGGCGGCAAGGCCGGCCCGCGGGCCGTCGGCCTCGCCGACCGCGACGGCCCGGTTGAGGCGGGCCACCGGGCTGTCGGTGAGGCGCACCAGTTCGTCGTACCACTCGACGATCTGCACCCAGTCGGTCTCCTCGGCCGTGCGGGCGTCGGCGTGCAGCGCGGCGATGGCGGCCTGCGCCTGGTACTCGCCCAGGCGGTCGCGGGCCAGGGCGGTCTGCAGCACCTCGACGCCCTCGGCGATCAGGCGGGTGTCCCACAGGCCGCGGTCCTGTTCGGCGAGGGGGACGAGCCTGCCGTCGGGGCCGGTCCGCGCCGGGCGCCGGGCATGGTGCAGCAGCATGAGCGCGAGCAGGCCCGCCACCTCCTCGTGGCAGGTCGTGGCCGCAAGCTGGCGGGTGAGCCGGATGGCCTCGGCGGCGAGGTCCACCTCGCCGGAGTAGCCCTCGTTGAAGACCAGGTAGAGCACGCGGAGCACGGTGGCGACGTCCCCGGGCCGGTGAAACCGGACGCCCGAGACGGTCCGCTTGGCCCTGCTGATCCGCTGGGCCATGGTGGCCTCCGGAACCAGGTAGGCCAGCGCGATCTGACGCGTGGTCAGGCCGCCGATCGCGCGCAGTGTGAGCGCGACGGCCGAGGCCGGCGTCAGGGAGGGGTGCGCGCACAGGAAGTACAGCCTGAGCGTGTCGTCCACCGCCTCGGCCCGGCCGGGCGCGGGCTCGGTCTCGACGCGTACCTCGCGGTGCCGCCGGGAGGTGTCGGCGCGGGCGGCGTCGAGGAACTTGCGCCAGGCCACGGTGACCAGCCAGCCCTTGAGGTCTCGCGGCGGGTCGTCCGGCCACACGCGCAGGGCCTCGACCATGGCGTCCTGCACGGCGTCCTCGGCCGCCGCGAAGTCGGCTCCGCGGCGGACGAGGACGCCGATCACCGCGGGCACCAGCTCCCGCAGCAGAGGCTCGTTCACTCGGACACCGTTGGCGTCTCGCCGTAGAAGGGGCGCAGTTCGAGCCACTCGTGGATCGGCCTGCCGCCCGCGCCCGGAGCCGCGGACAGTTCGCCGGCCAGCTCCACCGCGCGCTCGTGGGTCTCGACGTCGATCACCATCCAGCCGGCGATCAGGTCCTTGGTCTCGGCGAACGGGCCGTCGGTGACCGGCGGCCGCCCCTCGCCGTCGTAGCGGACCCACGTGCCCTCCGGGGAGAGCGCCTGGGCGTCGACGAACTCGCCGGTGCGCTCCAGCCGCGCGGCGAAGTCACCCATGTACTGCATGTGGGCCGAAATCTCCTCTGGCGTCCACTGCTCCATCGGCACGTCGTTGACCGCCGCCGGCCCGCCGCGGTAGTGCTTGAGCAGCAGGTACTTGGCCATCGTTGTTCTCCTTGGTGTGGTGTCGGCCCATTGTGGCCGTGTTCACGCCGGGGACGGAGCCGCGCGCCGGTTCTCGACATCCCTTCGCGAAGAGATTTCGGGCGTCATGCCGAGGGCCGGGAGAGTTTGGCGGCCACGGCGTCCAGGACCCAGTCGAGTCCGGTGGCGAAGGAGGTCTCGGCGTCCGCGTGCGTGCCGTCGTGCACGGCCTTGGCCAGCACGGGGAAGCGGCCCGTGGCCAGCATCCTGCTCACATGCGGGCCGTAGGCCCGCTGCCAGTCGCGCTTGGACAGGCCCGTGGCGTGTTCGGCCCGCAGGTCGGCGATCTCGCGCCTGATCGCGCCGGTGACGTAGGCGCTGACGGTCTCCGCGGCGCGCATGACGGTGTCGAGGTCGGCGAGGCCGTCGAGGGCGGCCAGCGTGGCCTCGGTCACGGCGAGGGCGTTCGGCCCCAGGGCCGGACGGCCGCCGAGCAGGTCGGCGAACCATTGGTGGCGGAGGGTGGCCTGCCTGGTGCGGTGGGCGTGGCTGCGCAGCGCCTCCCGCCAGTCGCGGGGTGCCTCCTCGGGGAGGATCTCGGCGTGGACCTCGTCCACCATGAGGTCGAACAGCTCCTGTTTGGTGGAGATGTATCCGTACAGTCGCATCGGGCCGGCGTCCAGCCGGGCGGCCACCTTGCGCAGCGACACCGCCTCCAGCCCGCCCTCGTCGGCCAGCGCGATGGCGGCGGCGACGATGCGCTCGCGGTCGAGCGGCGCGGGGCGAGACGGCGGCTCCGGCCGATCCCACACAGTCATGGCTACATCGTACTGTTGCGATACATCGTCTTACCCAAATACACTGTATCGACATGAGACATCGTATCGCCGTGATCGGAGCCGGCCCCGCCGGCCTCACCTTCGCCCGCGTCTTGCACCGCCACGATCACCCCGTCACGGTCCTGGAACGCGATCCGGCGCCCGACGCCCGTCCCCCGGGCGGCACGCTGGACCTGCACGCAGGGATGGGCCAGCTCGCGCTGGACAAGGCGGGGCTGTTGACGCGGTTCCAGGCGCTGTCGCGTCCCGAGGGACAGGCCATGCGCATCCTGGACACCGACGGCACCGTCCTGCGCGACTGGCGGCCCCGTCCAGGCGACCGGGCCAATCCCGAGATCGACCGCGGGCAACTGCGTGACCTGCTGCTCGACTCCCTGGACGTGCAGTGGGGGAGGGGCGTGACGCGGGTGGTGCCGGGGGACCGGGACGGCGTGCTGGTCCATTTCGCCGACGGGCGGCAGGAGAGGTTCGACCTCGTGGTCGGCGCGGACGGCGCCTGGTCCCGGGTCCGCCCGGCGGTCTCGCCCGCGACGCCGCACTACACCGGCGTCACCCTGGTCGAGACCTCCCTGGACGACGTCGACACCCGCCACCCCGACCTCGCCCGCCTGATCGGCGACGGTTCGGTGGCCGTGTACGGCGTGAACCGCGGCCTGGTCGCCCAGCGCAACAGCGGCGGCCACGTCAAGGTGTACGCCCAGTTCCGCGCGCCGCTTGACTGGCACGCCAACCCGGACCGGCATCTCGGCCTGAACCGGCGCACGAACCTGGACCGGGGCAGGGACGCGGACCTGGACACGGGCCTGGACCTGGCCGACGCCGAGGCCATGCGATCAGGCCTGCTGGCTCTGTTCGACGGCTGGGCCGCCCCCGTCCTGGACCTCCTCCGCCGCGGCGCCGCCTTCGTCCACCGTCCCCTCCACGTCCTGCCCGTGGACCACACCTGGGCCCACGTTCCCGGGGTGACGCTGCTGGGCGACGCCGCCCACCTGATGCCCCCGCTGGGAGTGGGCGCCAACCTCGCGATGCTGGAAGGCGCCGAACTCGCCGAGTCCCTCGCCGCCGCCCCGGGTGATCTGGACGAGGCCGTCCGCGCCTTCGAGGAGCAGATGTGGGCGCGGGCCGGCAGGTGGGCGAAGATCACGCTGGCCGGCCTCGACCGCCTCGTGAGCCCGGACCCCGCCCAGGCCATCGCCCTGTTCGACGAAGTCCAGTCGTCCTGACCGTCAGCGGCGGCGGCGGCACGGTGACCGCCACGACGGCCGAGCCCGCCGACGGCCGCGCCGGTCAGCGGCCCGCGCAGGCGGTCGACGGCGGATCAGCGCAGCTCCTGGATGCGGACCAGGTTGCCCGCGGGGTCGCGGAAGGCGCAGTCGCGGACGCCGTAGGGCTGCTCGGTCGGCTCCTGGACGACCTCGGCGCCGCTGGCCTGCACCCGGTCGAAGGTGTCGTCGAGGTCGGGGGTGGCCAGCAAGATGCCGGCGTAGGTGCCCTTGGCCATCATCTCGGTGATGGTGCGGCACTCGTCGTCGGTGACGCCGGGGTCGGCGCCCGGCGGCATCAGGACGATGGAGGTGCCGGGCCGGCCGGCGGGACCGACCGTGATCCAGCGCAGCCCCTTGAAGCCCACGTCGTTGCGGACCTCGAAGCCGAGGGTGTCGCGATAGAAGGCAAGGGCGGCTTCCGGGTCGTCGTGCGGCAGGAAGCTCGAATGAATGGTGAGGTCCATGCAGTTCAGGCTAGCTGCGGCTCGCCGACCGGCGCTTCTCGGATCCTGATCGGCCGGGTCACCTGTTTGGCCACGCAGGAGGGCATCCCCGCCGTCGCGCTCGCCGCCTGGCGCCGGTAGGTGCTGGGCGGCACCCCGACCAGTTCGGTGAAGCGGGTGCTGAAAGTGCCGAGGGAGGAGCAGCCGACCTCGAAGCAGACCTCGGTGACGCTGAGATCACCGCGGCGCAGCAGCGCCATCGCCCGCTCGATGCGCCGCGTCATCAGGTAGGAGTACGGCGACTCGCCGTAGGCGAGCCGGAACTGGCGGCTGAGGTGCCCGGCCGACATGTTCACGCCGCGGGCGAGCGCCTCGACGTCCAGCGGCCGGGCGTACTCCCGGTCGATGCGGTCGCGGACGCGGCGCAGCAGGGCGAGGTCGCGCCGGCGCTGCCTGAGCAGGAGTTCCTCGGGGGCCGAACTGTTGTGGTGCACGTCCTCATCCTCCCGAGCCGACCACCGGCTCGTCCACTCCAGGCTGCGCCGGTCGACCGGAAAACGCCGGAAACACATCGGGCGGACCCCTTCCCTCGCGGTGCCGTTGACGTTCCGGTCAGGTGCCGACGTAGGCCGCCAGGTGCTCGCCGGTGAGGGTGGACCGGGCGGCGACCAGGTCGGCGGGCGTGCCCTCGAAGACGACGCGGCCGCCGTCGTGGCCGGCGCCAGGGCCGAGGTCGATGATCCAGTCGGCGTGCGCCATGACCGCCTGGTGGTGCTCGATGACGATGACCGACCTGCCGGAGTCGACGATGCGGTCGAGCAGGGCGAGCAGGTGCTCGACGTCGGCGAGGTGGAGGCCGGTGGTCGGCTCGTCCAGGACGTAGACCCCGCCCTTGTCGCCCATGTGGGTGGCCAGCTTGAGCCGCTGCCGCTCGCCGCCGGACAGCGTGGTGAGCGGCTGGCCCAGGCTGAGGTAGCCGAGCCCGACGTCGGCCAGCCGCCTGAGGATGGCGTGCGCGGCCGGCGTGCGCGCCTCGCCCGCGCCGAAGAACTGCTCGGCCTCGGTCACCGGCATCGCCAGCACCTCGCTGATGTCGCGACCGCCGAACCTGTACTCCAGCACCTCGGCCTGGAACCGCTTGCCCTCGCACTCCTCGCAGGTGGTGGCGACGCCGGCCATCATCGCCAGGTCGGTGTAGACCACCCCGGCGCCGTTGCACGTGGGGCAGGCGCCCTCGGAGTTGGCGCTGAACAGCGCGGGCTTCACGCCGTTGGCCTTGGCGAAGGCCTTGCGGATCGGATCGAGCAGCCCGGTGTAGGTGGCCGGGTTGCTCCGCCGCGAGCCTCTGATCGCCGCCTGGTCGACCGACACCACCCCGTCCCGGCCGGACACCGAGCCGTGGATCAGCGAACTCTTGCCCGAGCCCGCCACTCCGGTGACGACGGCCAGCACGCCGAGCGGGATGTCGACGTCGACGTCGCGCAGGTTGTGGGTGGCCGCGCCGCGCACTTCCAGCACCCCCGACGGCGTGCGCACCGACGGCTTGAGGCGGGCGCGGTCGTCCAGGTGCCGCCCGGTGAGCGTGCCGCTGCCCCGCAGCCCCTCGACGGTGCCTTCGAACACCACCTGGCCGCCCTCGGCGCCGGCGCGCGGGCCGAGGTCGACGACATGGTCGGCGATCGCGATCGCCTCGGGCTTGTGCTCCACGACCAGCACGGTGTTGCCCTTGTCGCGCAGCCGCAGCAGCAGGTCGTTCATCCGCCGGATGTCGTGGGGGTGCAGCCCGATCGTCGGCTCGTCGAAGACGTAGGTGACGTCGGTGAGCGAGGAGCCGAGATGGCGGATCATCTTGGTGCGCTGCGCCTCGCCGCCCGACAGCGTGCCCGACGGGCGGTCGAGGCTGAGGTAGCCCAGCCCGATCTCAACGAAGGAGTCGAGGCTGTGCCGCAGCGCCTCGAGCAGCGGCGCGACGGAGGGTTCGTCCAGGCCCTTCACCCACTCGGCCAGGTCGCTGATCTGCATCGCGCAGGCGTCGGCGATGTTGATCCCGTTGATCTTGGACGAGCGGGCCTCCGCGCTGAGCCGGGTGCCCTCGCACTCGGGACAGGTGGTGAAGGTGACCGCCCGCTCCACGAAGGCGCGGATGTGCGGCTGCAGCGAGTCGACGTCCTTGGACAGCATCGACTTCTGGATCTTGGGGATCAGGCCCTCGTAGGTGAGGTTGATGCCGTCGACCTTGATCTTGGTCGGCTCCTTGTGGAGCAGGTCGGCGAGCTCCTTCTTCGTGAACTTCCTGATCGGCTTGTCGGGGTCGAAGAAGCCGCAGCCGCCGAAGATCCGCCCGTACCAGCCGTCCATGCTGTAACCGGGGATCGTGAGCGCGCCCTCGTTCAGCGACTTGGTGTCGTCGTAGAGCTGGGTCAGGTCGATGTCGTTGACCGAGCCCCGGCCCTCACAGCGCGGGCACATGCCGCCGAGACGGGTGAAGGTCCGCTTCACGGCCTTGGTGTCGGCGCCGCGCTCGACCGTGATCGCACCGCTGCCCCGGACGGAGGGGACGTTGAAGGAGAAGGCGTTGGGCGAGCCGATGTGCGGCTTGCCGAGCCGGCTGAACAGGATGCGCAGCATCGCGTTGGCGTCGGTGGCGGTGCCCACCGTGCTGCGGGGGTCGGCGCCCATCCGCTCCTGGTCGACGATGATCGCGGTGGTCAGCCCGTCCAGGACGTCGACCTCCGGCCGGGCCAGCGTGGGCATGAACCCCTGCACGAAGGCGCTGTAGGTCTCGTTGATCATCCGCTGCGACTCCGCGGCGATCGTGCTGAACACCAGCGAGCTCTTGCCCGAGCCGGAGACCCCGGTGAACACCGTCAGCCGGCGCTTGGGGATCTCGATGCTGACGTCCTTGAGGTTGTTCTCGCGCGCGCCGTGCACGCGGATCAGATCGTGGCTGTCGGCGACGTGCGGCGCAGGCGAGTGCGTGTCCGGCCCGGTGGCCATGCTCATCGTTTCTCCATCTTGTCGGGCGGGCCGCCTGCGCGGTCCCCGCCGGGCGTCGCCCGGCGCGGTCCGACCGGCTTCGAGCGGTACCTGTAGGTCGTGCGTCGCCGGCGCGGGGGCGCGGCGACGCCCCTCTGTCTACCTGATCCGCGGAGTGGGCGGTGATGCGCTCGGCCGACGACGTCGCGGACCGCGAAGCCGGGAGTGTGGCGCCATGAGGTCCGGGTGATGCCGGGACGCCGCGGCAGCACTCGGACGAACGGTGAGTTCCATGGCCCTGAGGCTAGCTCCGGCCCGCTGACCGGCGCTTCTCGATTCCTGACCGGTGGTGACCGGTCGGGGTGGCCGCCCTGGACGCACTTCTGGGGTGATCTACGCAGGCACCCGCGGACCGTCGCCGCGGCGGACACGACGAGGGCGGCACCCTCGTTGTGCCGAGGATGCCGCCGTCGTCCGGCGCGTGCGCCGTCGTGTCCTCAGTGGATCACGAGGCGCTGCAGCTCAGTGCGGGTGTGGCCGCGCTGCCGCCGGCGGTGAATCCGAAGGTGGTCGCGGCGTTGCCGTTGAGCTTGCCGTTCCACGATTCGTTGCCAACGGTGACGTTGGCCCCCGAGCCGGACCGGACGCCGCTCCACAACTGGGTGATGGTCTGCGATCCGGGCCAGGTCCAGGTGACCGTCCAGCCGTTGATCGCGCTGGTGCCGGCGGTGACGGTGACGGTCGACTGGAAGCCGCCGGACCAGGAGTTCACCGTCTGGATCGTGGCCGCGCATCCACCGGGCGCCGGAGTCGGGGTGGGAGTCGGGGTGGGGGTCGGCGTCGGAGTGGGGGTGACGGTCGGGGTCGGCGTCGGCGTGGGCGTCACGGTCGGCGTGGGGGTGGGGGTGGGGCCGTCGTCGGTGAGGGTGGGAGTGGTCCAGTCGCGCCATTCGGCGAGATTGCCCTGGGCCTTGGAGGAGATGCGGATGGCGCCGGCGGCGTTGCCGGTTCTGGTGAGGAACTTCTGGATGTTCTGGGTGAGCGGGGTGCGCCATTCAGGGCGGTTGGCGCAATGGGTGCCGTCCTGGATGTCGGACCAGTAGGTGATGTTGGCGCCGGCGCCGAGGGCTTTGTAGACCTCGGCGCCGGCGAGCGCGGCGACGCCGGCGGACTTGGGGCCGAGGTTGGCGATGTGGGGGTTGTCCATGATGAACAGGCCGCGGGGGGCGATCATGGCGACCATCTCGTGGGTGTCGACGGGCAGGCGGGTGGGGCTGCCGGTGAAGGTGCCGAAGGCGTCGCCGAGCCAGGGTTGCTCGCCGTAGGCGCTGGACAGGCTCTGGGCGCCTTCGCCGGGGATGCCGCGGAAGATGGGGACGCCGGCGCTGCCCGACTCGATGGGCATGGTCAACGCGATGCGCTGGTCGAGCACGCCGACGACGAAGGCGCCTTTGCCGAAGCGGGAGCAGCCGGTGACGCCGACGGCGTCGGCTTTGAGGATGGCGCCGCCGGATCGTTCGATGACGTCGATGATGCGGCTGACGCCCCAGCCCCAGGCGGCGAGCAGGCCGGTGGGGCTGTTGGAGCCGTAGATGGTGTAGAACGCGCCTTGTTTGTTGTTGCGGGGAGTGCCTTCCTTGCCGACGGCGTAGGGGTCGTAGGTGATGACGGCGGCGCCGGCGGAGCGGATGGCGGCGGTGTCGGCGCCGAAGCCGCCCAGGACGACCACGGCGGGGAAGGGGCCGGTGCCTGAGGGCAGTTGGACGCCCGCGGAGAAGCTGGAGGTCCGGCCGTTGTGCGAGACGTTGACGGTGATGTTGGTGCTGGAGACGGTGCCGGTGACGGTGGAGGGTCTGCCGGGCTTCTCGCCGTAGACGAACTTCTCGGCGAGTTTCTTGATCTCCTCGCGGCGGCAGCGCCAGTCGGCCTTGCTGGTGATGCGGGTGCCGTCGAGCTTCTTGAACGGGTCGGGGAGCCGGGGAGTGGTCGGCAACGACCCCGCGTCCGGCAGGGCGGGCACCGGGCAGTCGGCGCCCTCGTCCTCGACACCGGCCGCCGCCCAAAGGGCGGCCGTGGCGCGCGCGGGTGCGGCCTGGGCGTCTACCACCGTGAACGCCGCCCACATGGCCGCGAGCGTCACCGCCGCGAGCGTGACGACCACGGAGCGGATCCTAGAGCGGCCCGAGTTGATGACCACGAGGCCTCTCCTTCCGGTTAGGTGAGGGAAACGACGACCGCCGATCGATGATCTGCGGCACGGGGCTGTACGCCGTGCGCGTGTCCAGTCGCTGATCAGTCTGAAAATCTCGATGAAACGTGTCAATATTGCTTAGAAATATTTCAGGCGCGAGGGTTCCGATGGTCCTCTGAGCAGGTGTGGCCTGCGGAAGCCCGATGAAAGTTGCGGAAACCGCGAACCCGGATGCCGGTTCTCCGGTGACCCTTGCCCGGCATGCCGCCGGAGCTCGGCCCACGACGCAGGCCTCTGCGAGTGGTCCGGCCCGGGCGGCGCCGGCGGCGATGCCCGTGCGGACGGGGGCGCGGGCGGCTCTTCGGCGACGAGGGGCCGTCGTGCCTGGTGGGAGGCCGGAGGTCGGCGGAGACCCAGCGGAATAAAACAGGGATATTTGTCCGATTTCCCAGGATGTGCTCTGTGAGCGACACGACGGCGGGGCCGTCCCGCACGGAGCGTGCTGATCAGCGAGTTGTACGGATACGAGTGGAAGGCGATTGCCATGCGCGCTGTGGTGCTGGAAGAGTTCGGCGGCCCGCTGACCCTGACGGAGATCGCGACCCCCGACCCCGGACCCGGCCAGGTCCTGGTGCGCGTCGAGGCCAGCGGCGTCAACCCGCTGGACACCAAGATCCGCGCCGGCCGGGCCGCCCACGCCCGCACCCGGCCGCCCGCCGTCCTCGGCATGGATCTGGCCGGGGTGGTCGAGCGGGTCGGCCCGCAGGTCACCGGTTTCGCCCCCGGCCAGGAGGTCTTCGGGCTCACCGGCGGGGTCGGCGACCTGCAGGGCTCGCTCGCCGAGTACGCGGCCGTCGACGCGCGGCTGCTGGCCCGCAAGCCCGCGGCCCTGAGCATGCGTCAGGCGGCGGCGCTGCCGCTGGCGACCATCACCGCCTGGGAGGGCCTGGTGGACCGGGCGGGCGTCCGCGCCGGCCACAAGGTGCTGGTGCACGGCGGGGCCGGCGGCGTCGGGCACGTGGCCGTCCAGCTTGCCCGTGCCCGCGGCGCCGAGGTGTTCGCCACCGGGTCGGCCGGGAGCCTCGCGGCGATCGGCCGCCTCGGCGCCGTCCCGATCGACTACGAGGCCACCGCCGTGGAGGACTACGTCGCCGAGCACACCGGCGGCGAGGGCTTCGACGTCGTCTTCGACACCGTGGGCGGGCAGGTGCTGGACGCGTCCTTCGCCGCGGTCCGCACCTACACCGGCCACGTGGTCAGCGCCCTGGGCTGGGGGTCGCACAGCCTCGCGCCGCTGTCGTTCCGCGGCGCCACCTACTCCGGCGTCTTCACCCTGCTGCCGATGCTGACCGGCCGAGGGCGCGACCACCACGGGGACATCTTGCGCGAGGCGGCGGCCCTGGCCGACGCCGGAGCCCTCACCCCGCTGGTCGACCCCCGCCGGTTCACCCTCGGCACCGTCGCCGAGGCGCACAAGCTGGTGGAGGCCGGCGAGGCCGCCGGCAAGATCGTCGTTGACCTCACCGGCTGAACCGGCGCGGCGGTCGCCGCCGCCCCGCGTGTGATGACTAAGCGGGCCGACCGGGTGTCACTAGCGGCCGGTGCAGGTGAGGGAGGGGGTCGACGGCGTGCCGCCGCCGAGGAAGCCGAAGGTGGTCGAGCCGGACGCCGGGACCGATCCGTTGTAGGAGGCGTTGGTCACCGTCACCGCGGAGCCGCTGGTGGACAGCGTGCCGTTCCACACCTGGCTGACCGTCTGTCCGCTGCCCAGGGTCCATCTGACGGTCCACCCGCTGATCGCCGAGCCGCCCGCGGTCACCGTGACCTCGCCCTGGTAGCCGCCCGGCCAGGAGTTGGTGGTGCGGTAGCTCGCGGTGCAGCCGCCCGCGGAAGGGGAGGGCGACGGGCTGGGCGAGGGGGTGGGAGTCGGCGACGGGGAAGGCGTGGGCGTGGGTGTGGGTGACGGGGTGGCGGACGGGGACGGCGAGGGGGAGGGCGATGGCGAGGTGCCGCCCGGCGGCACGTACGGGCACTTGTTGCGGTACATCGAGATGTTGCTGGAGTCCATCAACGGGCACAGGAACTGGGTGTAGCGGGTGTCGTTGTCGACGAAGATCTTCAGCCACGGGATCAGCGTCCGCATCTCTGTCGCGTTCGCCCTGGTGGCGAACAGGTGGTCCACGCCGGTTATCTCCACCCAGGCGCTCGGAGTCGAGGCCGGCAGAGTGGTGTACAGCCCGTTGAGGTAGGACTGCGTGACCGTCGTGTCCCTCTGCCCGGAGATGAACATCATCGGCACCCGGTCATTGGCCAGACTCAGGTTCCCCGTGGGGGAGCCGGGCGCGAGCCCGACCGCGGCCTTCAGCGAGGGCCGCTGGACCGCCGCGAGGAGGACACCGGCGCCGCCGGCGGAGTGGCCGACCACCGACAACCGGCTGGAGTCGACCCGGTCGCGCACCGAACTGCGCTGAGTGAGATAGTCCAGCGCGGCGAGCAGCTGGGCGGCCCGGGCGTCGGCGCCGTCGGTGCGGCTGTTGGTCTCGATTCCGATGACGACGAAGCCGAAGGACGCGAGCCAGGGGCCCATCCAGGCTTCTTCGTTGGCGAACAGGGCGGAGTAGCCGGGCACGATCGCGACCCCGCCGAAGGTCCCCTGGCTGGTGTCGGTCGGATAGTAGATCACCCCGCTGCCGAAGCCGTTGCCCGACGGCACGCTGACCTGCGCGGTGGCGAAGCTGCCCCTGCTGGCGGCCACACTGGCCAAGGTCGGGTCGGGACCCCGCTGATAGGGATTGTCGGCGGCCGATGCCGGCCGGGTCACGACGGTCACCGTGAGCAGGCCGAGGATGACGACCGCCGCGGCCATCGCCCGCCTCACCAACCCGCCCTGTGAGCCGGGCCCTGAACGTGATCTCGTGGCGGCACCGGGCGCCGGAGTCTCGCTGGAACGTCGTCGCACTGTGGTGTTCCTTCTCCTCGAGTGAGCCCCTCATAGGGAGCTGCACGTGATCGCCGTCGCGGAGTGGCCTGAAGGTGCGGCGGTTCCCACCGCACCGGTCGCCTCTCCGTCCCGGCATCGGAACGCACACCACCACGCGGGCGTCGCGATCAGCGGCTCCCGCACCACCACCGGCAGGAAACCTCTTGGGGACTCAGTGTGGAAACACGGCCGAAACGTGTCAATATCCACAGGAAAGTTTCAGGACCCCATCCGGACGCGGATGTGTCCTCCATGCCGTGCCCCTCGGTCCCTGGTCACCTGGATCCTGCGATGGCTCCGCCCGGCTTGCGGTGCGCCGGCGCGGGACGCCGGCCATGAAGGTGACTGAAAGTTTCAGCACAATCGAGGAGCCGGTCCGGTACGGGAACGCCGATAGCACCAGATGGGCCACGCCGGCCCCTTCGACGCTTCGGCCTGCTGCGCCTGAGCACCGCTTGACGGCGCGTCCCTGTCTCGGATTTGCTCCACCCCACACCACCACCTCCGACCACCCGCCGGAGAAGGAGACGCACTCGGCCACTGATGTGAACGCTAACAATGCAGCTCCGTCCAGACACGCCCGGTGATCGAGGGTGTCGCGAGCCACGGACCGACCCCGACCGACACGGATCGACACCACCTCGGCCTCAACGCCTCGTCCACCGGTGCGATCCACGAGGTGGGCGCGAGCGGTTTCGCCTGGACGTGCCGAACCGCGCCACCACCAGCGGCGTCCGGCTCCAGACCTGCGACGCCCCGCCGACCGGCGCTGGACCCGCGTCTTACCCGCAACCCCTCGGTCCGCCGGGCGAGGGCCGGCCCTTGAGCGGTCCGCTACCGCGTGCTCCGCGCCGAGCCGTCGACCGAGGGCATGCCCATCGCCGGCGCCTGTCCCGAGCACCCGGGCGTGAGCAAGGGTTTCACAGGCCGACGCCGTTCCGGCGCCTGTTTCGATGACGAAAGGACATGCCGTGAAACGAAGGCTCACCGCCATCCTCGCGGCCGCCGCCCTCCCTTTGGTGGTCGCGAGCGTGCTTCTGGGGATCCGGCCCGCCGCGGCCGCCTCCCTCACCCAGGTCACCGGATTCGGGACCAACCCCACCAACCTCAACATGTACATGTACGTGCCCAACAACGTCGCCGCACGGCCGGCGCTGCTGGTGCTGGTGCACTATTGCGGCGGCTCGGCGAGTGCGATCTTCAACGGCAACGGGCACGACTTCGTCACCGCCGCCGACCGCTACGGCTACATCATGGTCCTGCCCGAGGCCACTCGTAGCGAGAAGTGCTTCGACGTCTCCACCGCCGCCGGGCTCAAGCGCAACGGCGGCAGCGACTCCACCGGCATCATGTCGATGGTCGCCTACGCCCGCCAGCGCTACAACATCGACCCCGGCCGCATCGCGG
>NZ_JBEXGT010000058.1:0-47481 GCF_040607475.1 Sphaerisporangium sp. NPDC005288
CTTCGTTTGTGGGCGGGGGCCGGGGGCCGCGGGCCCGCCGGCGCGCCGCAGATCATCGCCATGGACGACGGCGCGGCGCCCTGGGTGGCGGTGCCGTACGCGTCCGGCGGGGTCGGCGCGGCGTGGTTCCTGCGGTCGGTGCTGGTCAGCGGCACGCTGATCGGGGAGACCCACGGGCCCGACTTCGTCCCCTACTGGCTCGGCGACCGCGCCCCGGCGGTCCCGGAGCCGCCGCCGCCCGCGCCGCCCCTGACCGAGACCCGCCGCGCGGTGCTGGCCGCGCTGTCGGCCCTGGTGGTGCTGGTGGTGCTGACCGGGGCGATCGCGTGGCTGCTGCTGGGCCGCGACGACGACACCGCGCCGCCGTCCCGGCCGCTGCCGCCGACGATGTTCGTGCCGACGCCGCCGCCGCTGCCCTCGCCCGACGACACCCTCAAGCCGTCGCCGGTGCCCTCTCCGGGGGACAGCGGCACGGTCTCACCCGGCCCGAGCCTGCCCGGCGACGAGGGCGACCCCATCTGAGGGTCGTCAGGGACGAGGAGGACGGACGGCGGGGGCGGCCAGGGCGACGAAGAGGGCGAGCAGGGCGGGGATGGCCAGGGCGCGCGGCAGGTCCAGCAGTTCGGCGACGGCGCCGATCAGTACCGGCCCGGTCAGGAAGCCCAGGTATCCAAGGCTCGCCACCCGGGCGAGCGCCTGCCCGGCGCGGGCCGGGTCGCGGTTGCCGGCCGCGGAGAACACCTGCGGGACGATGCACGACAGACCGGCGCCGAAGCAGCCGAACCCGATCACCCCGGCCAGCGGGTCGCCGATCAGCAGCGCCGAGGCCAGGCCGACGCCGGCCAGCGTTCCGCAGCAGCGGACGAGCGCCACCGGGCCGAAGCGGGCCGCGAGGCGATCGCCGGTCAGGCGGCCGGCGGTCATCGCGATCGAGAAGGCGGCGTAGGCGGCGGCGGCGAAGCCGGGTGAGCTGCCGAGGTGCTCGCGCAGGTAGACCGAGCCCCAGTCGGCCGAGGCGCCTTCGCCGACCATGCAGCAGAACCCGAGCAGGCCGAGCAGCAGCACCCCGCCGAGCCCTCCCCCGAGCCCGCGCCGACGTCCGGGGAGCGGCTCGGGGACGGCGTCGGCCGTCCGGTCCCGTCCGCCGCGCGTTCCGCCGGCCAGGCGGCGCGCGGTCAGGGCGGCGAGCACGGCGAGCAGGACGCCGACGGCGGCGAAGGCGGGCAGGGGGCCCACGCCCGCGTGCGCCGACAGCCCGCCGAGCGCGGCGCCGAGGAAGCCCCCGATGCTGAACACGGCGTGGAAGGACGACATCAGCGGTCCTCCCCACGCCCGCTCGACCTCGACGGCGCGCGCGTTCATCGCCACGTCGAGCATGCCGTGGACGGCGCCGAACACGGCCAGCGAGGCGGCGAGGGAGACCAGGGAGGGCATGAGGGCGGGCAGAGGGAGGACGGCGGCCTGGGCGAAGGCCAGCGGCACGGTGACCCGGGCGCTGCCCAGCCGGTCGACCAGCCGCCCGACGAGCTGCATCCCGGCGAGCGCGCCCGCCGCGATGGCGAGCAGGGCGACGCTGAGCTGCCCGTCGCCGAGCGCCAGCGCCTCCTTGAGCGCGGGGATGCGGGAGGTCCACACGCCGATGGCCATCCCGGGGATCAGGAACGCGAGGCACACCGCGAGGCGGGCGCCGCGCAGGGCGGCGTCGCGGTGGAGCGTGAGCGTCATGCGGCGACGCGCACGGTGACGCCGGCGGCGGCGAACGCCTCCCGCTGGTCGCGGGGGATGCCCTCGTCGGTGACCAGCACGTCGACCGCGGCGGGCGGGCAGACGGCGGCGAAGGCCGTCTGGCGGAACTTCGCCGAGTCGGCGGCGACGACCACCCGGCGGGCGGAGGCGATGGCGGCCTGTTTGACCGCGACGTCGTCCAGCGCGTGCGCGGTGACCCCGTGCTCGGCCGACAGTCCGCAGCAGCCGATGACGGCGGTGTCGAAGCGCAGGGAGGCGATGGTGTTCACGGTCAGGGGGCCGCCGATGTTGAGCTCGCCGTGCCGCACCTCGCCGCCGGGCAGGACCAGCCGTACGCGGGGGGCGTCGCTGAGAGCCTGGATGCCCTGCACCGAGAGCGGGAGGACGGTGAGCCGGCGGTCGCGGATCTCCCGGGCGACCGCCAGAGCGGTGGTGCCGCCGTCCAGCACGACCGCCTCTCCGTCGGCGAGCAGGCCGGCGACCTCGGCGGCGATGCGGAGCTTGGCCTCCGGCGCCTCGTGCTCGCGCACGCCGAACGGCGGCTCCTCGCCGCGCAGCAGCAGGCTCTGGGCCCCGCCGCGCACCCGGCGGACCACGCCCTGCTGGGCGAGCTCGTCCAGGTCGCGCCGGATGGTCATCTCCGAGACGCCGTGCCGGGCCGCGAGTTCGGCGACCGACACGCTGTCCGCGGTCATCAGGGCGTCCATGATCGCCCGCAATCGATCCATGTGTTCATATGAACATTTTTGGTGTTTGTTTGGCAAATCGTGGAGACTGGGGGCGTGCGCGCGAGCCGGTTGATCTCCCTACTGCTGGTCCTGCAGGCGCGCGGCCGGATGACGGCCGCCGAGCTGTCGGAGGAGCTCGAGGTGTCCGTGCGCACCGTCTACCGCGACGTGGAGGCGCTGTCGTCCGCGGGCGTCCCCGTCTACGCCGATCGGGGCCCGGCGGGCGGCTACCGGTTGCTGGACGGCTACCGCACCCGGCTCAACGGCCTGACCGCCGAGGAGGCGTCCTCGCTGTTCCTGGCCGGGCTGCCCGGTCCGGCCGCCGAGCTCGGCCTGGCCGAGGTGGCCGCCGCCGCCGAGCTCAAGCTGCTGGCCGCCCTGCCGCCCGAGCCGCGTTCCCAGGCCTCACGCATGCGCGAGCGGTTCCTGCTGGACGTCCCCGGCTGGTACCGCGACGCCGACGACGCCCCCCACCTGGGGCAGGTCGCCGACGCGGTGTGGGAGGGGCGCGGGCTGCGCATGGTCTACCGCCGCTGGGGGCCCGCCGAGGTGGTGCGGGAGGTCCGCCCGTACGGTCTGGTCCTCAAGGGCGGATCCTGGTACATGGTCGCGGCGCCGGAGGAGTCGGCCGCACGCACCTACCGCGTCTCGCGCATCGTGTCGCTGGAGGTGCTGCCCGAGCGCTTCGCCCGCCCGGAGGGCTTCGACCTCGGGGAGTTCTGGCAGACCTACACGGCCGAGTTCCGTGAGCGCATGTACACCGCCGAGGCCACCGTGCGGCTGGCGCCGGGGATGGAGGGTCTGCTGAGCCACACCCTCGGCGCGCGCCCGGTCGACGCCGCGCTGGCCGAGGCCGGGCCGCCGGGCGAGGACGGCTGGACGGTGCTGCGGCTGCCGGTCGAGTCGGTGCGGCACGCCTGCTGGCAGCTGCTGCGCCTGGGCGCGAACCTGGAGGTCCTCGGGCCGCCGGAGCTGCGCGAGATGATGGCCGGCACCGTGACGCGCCTGGCCGCCATGTACGGCGACACGGCGGGCCGCGACGACCCCGGCGGGGTCATCCGGTCGGCGCCACGCTGAGGGTGACCTCGTAGGAGGGGAAGGCCGGCAGGGGGACGGACTTGGGGGAGACGACCACCACCGGGCAGGGGGCGCTCATGATCAGCGCCGCGAGCACGGGCGTCGCGGCGACCGGCGTGCCGGGCTCGGGGTTGCGGATGCCCAGCACCAGCATCTCGGCGCCCTCGCAGTGTGTGAGCAGCACCTGCGCGGGCGGCCCGTGCGCCACGATGGGCGTGAGGGAGGGCGCGACCTGGGCGACGACACGGCGGGTCTGCTCCCTGGCGGCGGCGTACTCCTCGTCGTGGGAGCGCCAGGTGCCCATGGGCGCGTACGACGCGCGGTGCTGCCCCGACCACTGCCAGGCGTGCACCGGCTGGATCATCGCGTCCCGGAGCCGGGCCTCGCCGAGCGCCCAGCGCAGGGCGGCCGTCGCCGCGGGGGAGTGGCTCACGCCCACGACGATGCGTGGTCGACTCGTGTTGTGCGTCACGGGGACCTCCTCCCCATCGATCATCGCGTGAGACAGGTGACGAGCCGCCAAAGCTCGGGAAAAATGCTCACTAAATGTCACAATACACACACAATTCATCACTCTGGGTGTGGCATTGCTCACCCCCTCTACGGCGGCCGCCGATCGGGAGCGCCGACGCGCACGTGATCGCGAACCGGTCGTCGTGGCCGATGTGATCTACTTTGTAAAGGCGTCGGCTTTGGACACTTCAGGCTTCATCAGGCGATGCGCACCAGGACCCCGCTCGCCGAGAGCGTCCTGCGGATTGGCCAGGGCGCAGATGTCGATGGACAGGCAGCCGCAGCCGATGCAGTCGGCGAGGCGGTCGCGCAGTCGCTCCAGTTGCTCGATGCGCGCGTTGAGGTCCTCGCGCCAGCACTGGGACACCCGGGCCCAGTCGGTGCGGGTGGGCGTGCGCCCCTCGGGCAGCAGCGCGAGCACGTCCCTGATCGTGGCCAGCGGGATGCCGACGCGCTGGGACGCCCGGATGAAGGCCACCCGGCGCAGGGTGTCGCGGGTGTAGCGCCGCTGGTTGCCGGCCGTCCGCCGGCTGTGGATCAGGCCCTGCCGCTCGTAGAACCGCAGGGCCGAGGCGGGCACGCCGCTGCGCTCGGACAGTTCGCCGACCGTCAGTTGCGCGGCCCGCCAGGAGACTCGTGTCATGCCGCCAAGGCTAGCCGGACCTGAACAATAGTTCAGGTCCGGCCGGGGCGGTCAGCCGTCGATGCGGTGCGCGGTCCAGAACGAGGACAGGTTCACCGAGGTCGCGGCCTGGGCGGCGGCCTTGAAGTCGGCGGTGGTGGAGACGCCGAGCCAGTGGGAGGCGGCGTAGTCCTTCAGCAGGTTCTGCATCGCGGTCGTGCCGATGGCGCGGCGCAGGTCGTGCAGCGCGCACTTGCCGTAGCCGTAGACGACCGTGCCGTACCGGCCGGAATGAGCGTCCCAGTAGGCCATCGAATTGCTGATCTTCTCGGCGGAGGACTGCCAGGAGACGCTGTTCCAGCAGTTGGTGCCCGAGATGCCGTTGTACAGGTCGGTCGCGTAGTCGGCGAAGGACTCGTCCAGCCACGGGCTGTTGTACTCGTCGTCGCCGACGATGCCGTACCACCACTGGTGGGCCAGCTCATGCGCCAGTGCCGTGGAGCTGATCACGTCCAGGACGAAGCCGGGATACTCCATGCCGCCGAACCAGAAGTTGTTGTCCAGCACCGCGTCGACCTCGCCGTAGGGGAAGGCGCCGAAACGCCCCGCGTGCGCCACCAGCGCGTTCTTGGCGGTCGTCATCATGGACGCTGCGCTGCTGGAGCTGATCGAGCTCACCCGGTAGACGTTCACCGTGACGCCGGTGGTGGTCGTGCTCGTCGTCTTGACGAACGGCCCCGCCGCCCAGGCGAACTCGCGCACCTTGCTCGCCGTGGCCGTGGTCACCGTCCGGCCGGAGGCGCCGGGCGTGTCCACCGAAGTGCCGGTGGCGGGCACCAGCAGCGAGGTCGGATGGTCGAGGGTGACGGTGTAGTCGCTGATCAGCTGGTAGAACGCCTCGCCGTTGTTGGTGTAGGGGTCCAGGTGCCAGCCGTTGCCGTCCCGGACGGCCAGCACCGGCAGGGCGTTGCCGATGAAGTTGTAGGACCCGTCACGGCCGAACCGGTCGGCGCCGCTCGGCACCACGATGCTCAGGTCGAATCCGATCGAGGTGCTCTGGCCCTGGTTCAGCGGTGACGGCAGCGTGATCTTCAGAGCGGTGCAGTTCACCGACAGCGGCGCGGGCGTGCCCCCCGTCACGTTGGTGACCGTGATCGGGGTGGAGGGGCAGCTGCCGTGGTAGTTGTCCCACAGCCGCAGGTAGACCTCGGTGAGCGGGTCGGCGGACGGGTTGCCGAAGCTGACGCTCTGATGGCCGGTCCAGGTGCTGCCCGAGGCGTTACTGGCCAGCGTGACCGTGTAGACGGCGGTGGCGGGCGTGCGGGTCGCGTCCGCCGCCAGCGCGGCCGACGGGACGCCGCCGAGCAGCAGCAGTGCCGCCGCAGCGGCGGAGAAGAGCATTCGTCGGAGCATGAGGACGGTTCTCCCTTCCGAACACCGGAAACCCCCGCCCCGCCGACGTAACGTAACTTCTCTCCCGGGGCCGGTCAACGATCCCCTTACTCCCGGCATGGAGGACGTGCAGGCCGGCGCCGCTCGGCGGTGACGCCGGTGCGGGCGCGCGGTCATGGCCCCGGTCAAGATGCCCGGCCGGGAGAGGGCGGTGCGGGCGCCCCGGTCAGGACGCGGACAGGGCGGCGCGGGCCTCGTCGGCGGTGGGGTAGGTCGAGAAGGCGTCGGCCACCCCGGTCAGGCGGAAGGTGCGCTGGACGCGCGCGTTCAGGCCGGCGAGCGCGACGCTCCCCTCGCGGGCGGCCAGCGCGCGGCGGGCGCCCAGGAACACGCTGATGCCGGTGGAGTCGCAGAAGGCCAGGCCGGTGACGTCGATGATCAGGTGCCGGCACTGGTCGGCGTAGGCCTTGTCGAGCGCCTTCTGCAGGTGCGGGACGCTGCCGTGGTCCAGTTCCCCCGTCAGGACCAGCGTGCGCACCGGGGAGGAGTGGCCGTCGGCGGAGCCGCCTTCGACCTGCACGGTGAAGTTCATGGGCGACCTATTCACGGAGCGAGCATTGGATCGGCGGGGACGGCGGACAGGGCCGCGGGCGGGTGACCGGGGGTGCGCGCACCGGGACCGGCCCGCATGGCGACTAGCTGATGCTCCACATCGGTGACGATATGCGAAGCGGCCACGCCTGCCCACAGATAGAGCGATGCTTGATCGGTAAGTGAGGGGACCCGGTCGGGGTCAGGCCTTCGGCAGGCCGTTGATCTCCTGGCGCAGCAGCACCGCCGACCCCTGGGCGTCCCTGGTGATGCGCACCTCGTCGCACAGCTGTTGCATGAGCCAAAGGCCCCGGCCGCGCAGCGTGGTCACCCCGGGGTCGCCGGCGGTGGCGTGCGCAGGCACGAGTTGCCCGAGACGGTCGTGCACCTCGACGGTGACGGAGCGCTCGTCATGCCAGGCTTGGACGTGCCCCTCGCCGTGGGCGTGGTCGAGCACGTTGGCGGCGGCCTCGTTCACCGCCAGCACCAGGTCTTGCAGGCGCACGCCGGAAAGACCCGCCAGAGCGGCGTACCCGCGCACCTGCCCCCGCAAGGTGCTGAGATCATCGGTGATCGGCCACTGCGCGGACGCATGCCCCCTGCGATCCACCGGCACCCTCCTGCCACGCCGCCAGTCGTCCACCTGTCAGAACTCCGCCACGGGCTTGACCATAACGCCTGGACGTCCTGGGTCACGCACCGGCCGCTCTCCCACCCCCGGCGGCGCGGCGTCCGCACAACCGTACGGTAAGGACGAATCGGCGCGCCGCATCCCGGGGCCCGGAGAATTCACCTGTTACCCCGTGAGCCCGGCGATAACAGAGATACGGCACTCCATGCGTTCCGGTCGAGGTAAGTGCAGGGACGAACCACGCGACCGGCGCGGGTCCACGAGAATGGAGCCGTCGTGATCGAGGGAAGGGCGGGATGCCGTGCGCGTCGGGATCCTCGGGCCGCTCCGGGTCCAGGACGCGCACGGGAACCCGGTCGAGGTCGCGGGCGCGCGGCTGCGGGCGCTGCTCGTACGGCTCGCCCTCGACCCCGGGCGGGTCGTCACCGTCGAGCGTCTGGTCGACGACCTGTGGCCGGGCGAGCCGCCCGCCAACCCGGCGGCGGCGCTGCAGTCCCTTGTGGCGCGCCTTCGCCGTGAGCTCGGCGGACGGGAGGCGGTCGCCTCCCACCCGTCGGGGTATCGGCTGGGCGCGGAGGGGCCGGCCGTGGACGCGTGGGTCTTCGACGCGCGGGCCGCCCGGGGAGCGGCCCTGCTGCGCGCCGGCGACCCGTCCGGCGCGGGCGGGCCGCTGCGCGAGGCGCTGGAGCTGTGGCGCGGGCCCGCGCTGGTGGACGCCTCCCGGTTCCCCTTCGCCGCCGCGCCCGCCGCGCGGCTGGAGGAGCTGCGGCTGGCCACGCTCGAGGCCCGCATCGACGCCGACCTGGCGTGCGCGGTTCCCGGGCTGGTCGCCGAGCTGGAGGAGCTGGCGGCCGCGCATCCCACCAGGGAGCCGTTCCAGGCCCGACTCATGCGGGCGCTGTGCGCCGACGGCCGGCGGGCGGACGCGCTGGAGGTGTACGAGCGCGTGCGCGCGGCGCTGGCGGACGGGCTCGGCGTGGACCCGGGCGCCGAACTCCGCGCCGCCCACCTGCACGCCCTCCGCGCCGACGCCTCCCCGGCCGTCCAGGGCACGGCGGCCGGGGGCAACCTGCCGGCGCCGCTGACCCGCCTGGTGGGAAGGCACGACGACCTGGCCAGGGTCGGCCGCCTGCTGGGGGAGGCGCGGCTGGTCACCGTGATCGGGCCGGGAGGGGCGGGCAAGACCCGGCTGGCCGTGGAGGCGGCGCGACGCGAACGGGCGCCGGACGGGGTGTGGCTGGTCGAACTGGCCCACGTGACCCGTCCGTCCGGCGTGCTGGGCCACCTGCCCCGTCCGTCCGGCGTCCAGGGCCACCTGGCCCGGCCGTCCGGCGTCGCGGCGGCCGTCCACGCGGCCCTGGCCGGCACAGGCCTGCTCGCCGGCCTCGGCGGCGCCCGGGGGGCCGGGCCGGCCGAGCGGCTGTGCGCGTCGCTGGGGGGGCGCCGTGCCCTGCTGGTGCTGGACAACTGCGAGCACGTGGTGGAGGAGGCCGCCGAGCTGGTCCAGCGCGTGCTCGCCGCCGCGCCGGGCGTGCGGGTGCTGGCCACCGGCAGGGAACCGCTCGGCGTCACCGGTGAGGCCCTGCATCCCCTGCCGCCGCTCGCGGTGCCCGGCGAGGACGTCACGCCGCTGTCGGCGCCGTCGTTCGCCGCGGTCGCCCTGTTCGCCGAGCGCGCCGCGGCCGTCCGCCCGGGTTTCGCCGTCGACGAGGGCAACCTCGCCGACGTCGTGCGGCTGTGCCGGGAGCTGGACGGCATGCCGCTGGCTATCGAGCTGGCCGCCGCCCGGCTGCGCTCCCTGACCCTCGCCCAGCTCGCCGGCATGATCGGCGACCGCCTGGAGGTGCTGGGACGCGGCAGCCGCGCGGTGGAGCGGCGGCACCGCACGTTGCGGGCGACGATCGACTGGAGCTGGGAGCTGCTCACCGAGCCCGAGCGGGCGGCGTTGCGGCGGCTGTCGGTGTTCGCGGGCGGCGGGGCGTCGGCCGAGGCCGCGGCGCGCGTGTGCGGAGCCGGCCTGGACGTGCTGACGTCGCTGGTCGACCGGTCCCTGCTGGTCCAGGCCGCCGATGGCTCCCGGCCGGGTGAGGGCTCGTCCCTCGCCGGGGACGGCGAGGGGGTGCGCTACCGGCTGCTGGAGACGGTGCGCCACTACGCGGCCGAGAAACTCGCCCAGAGCACGGAGAGCGCCGGGAGCGCCGGGAGCGGGAGCACGGAGAGCGCCGGGAGCGCCGGGAGCGGGAGCACGGAGAGCGCCGACAGCGCAGCCAGCTCCCTCGGTGGGCGGTCCGTTGCGGGTGCGGCCGGGGGGTCGAGCACGCCGGGCCGGGACGGCACCGCAGGCGCGGCGGTCGCGCACGGCGCGGCGGGGGCGGAGGAACGGCGGGTGCGGGCGGCGCATGCCGCGTACTTCCTCGAGCTGGCCGAGCGCTGCGAGCCGTCGCTGCGCGGCCCGGAGCAGGCCGCGGCGCTGCGCCTGCTGGACGGCCATCAGGGCGACCTGGACGCGGCCCTCGGCCACGCGATCGAGTGCGGGTGGGCCGAGACGGCGGTCCGGCTGTACACGGCGCGGCTGTGGTCGTGGGTGATGCGGGGCAGGCGGCGGGAGGCGGCCGACTGGGCGGCGGCGGTGGCCCGCGCCACCGGCGACGCGCCCCCGCCCGGGCTGGCCGCCGAGCACGCGATGTGCCTGCTCCTGGCCGGGTCCGAGGACACCGGCGGCGAAGGCGACGGCGCGGGCGTCGCAGGGATGCGGCCAGGCGAGCTGCTGGACCGCATGTACCGGTCCGACCGGCCGGCGGTGCTCGGCTCGTGGGCGATCGTGGGTGCGTACGCGGGCGGCGTCGCCGACATCCGGCGCCGCGCCGCCGCCGCGGTCGAGCACTTCGGCCGCCACCCGGACGCGTGGGCGCGGGCCACGACGCTGCTCATCGAGGGCATCGTGGAGTTCGAGTTCGTCCCCGGCGGCGCGCCACGCGCCGAGGTGCTGGTGCGCTCGGCCTCGCGGGCCTTCCACGGGCTCGGCGAGCGCTGGGGGATGGCGCTGGCGCTGTTCTGGCTGTCGCTGGTGGCGGAGAACCGCGGCGAGCCGGCGGAGGCGCTGGCCCTGCTGGAGGAGTCGGCGGCGCGGGCGGCGGAGATCGGCGGCGTCGACGCGCTGCCCGGTCCGGCGATGCTGCCTGTGCGGCTGGGCCAGTTGCGGGCCCGCACCGGCGACCTGGCGGGCGCGGAGGCGGTGCTGCGGCAGGCGCGGGTGGCGGCCGAGCGGGCGGGGGACGCGCTGGCGCAGGCCCGCACCTGGCACGCCCTGGGGGAGACGGCGCGCCGCGCGGGGGACCACGCGGAGGCGCGCACGCGCCTGCGCCGGGCGATGGACCTGCTGGCGGCCGAGCAGCTCGCCGGAGGCACGGCCTCCCGTCCGCCGATGATCCCGCCGCAGCTGGTGGCGTTCGTGTGGCTGGAGGCGGCCCGGGTGGAGGCCCTGGCGGGCGATCGCGCCGCTGGCGAGCGGCGTCTACGGGAGGCTCTGGAGGCGGTGGCGGCTATCCCGGACGACACCGCGCGCGCCACCGTCCTCGAGGGAGCGGCCGAGTGGCTCGTGGGGGCGGGCGAGCCCGGACGCGCCGCCGCGGCGCTGGCGGCGGCCTCCCGGCTGCGGGGCGTGCCCGACAGCGCCGACCGCGAGGTGGCCGCTCTGGTCGCCCGATGCCGGGATGCGCTGGGTGAGGCCCGTTTCGCCGCGGCATGGCGCGCGGGCGCTTGTTCGCCCGTCCCGGACGCCGCGGCCCTGCTTCCCGGCCCCTGACGGCCCGCCGCGGCCTACCGTGGGCACCGCTCCGCCGTCCGCGCGCCCGCCTCACTTCCCTGCCGTTCGCGTGCCTGCCTCGCCCTGACGTCCGCGCGCCCGCCTCACTTCCCTGCCGTCCGCGTGCCTGCCTCGCCCCTGACGTCCGCGTGCCCGTCTCGCCTCTGCCGTCCGCGCCCGTCTCACCCCTGCCGGTCGCGGGCGTTCCGTGACGAACCCCTGCGGACTGCGGCGGCGAGGAGGAGTCTCTGACCTGGGCCGTAACGGCTTTGTGTCCGCTGGGAAGCCGGAGCGATGTCCTGGTACGTGCACGGTTCGCCCTCGGTTACTGCTTCAATGATCGATGGCCGGCGGCTGAGGGCGCCGGCTTTTTGACGGCTGCGATGGGCGGGGGCAACGATGCGGAGACTGCGAGAGCGGCTTCGGTACTGGTTCGACGGGACGATGGACCGCGGCACGCCGGCGCTGATCGGCTGGCTGGCTCTGACGTCCGTGGTGCTCATCGTGCTGGTCACCGCCGCCGTGGTCGCCTTCACCGACGCCGACACCAGGAACAACGGCGGCTGGCGGGGCGTCGGGTGGATGAGCCTGATGCGCGCCATCGACCCCGGCACCATGGGCGGCGACAGCGGGAGCCCGGTGTTCCTGGCGCTGATGCTGACCATCACCATCGGGGGCATCTTCATCGTCAGCTCGCTCATCGGTGTGCTGACCACCGGTCTGGAGAACCGGATCAGCGAGCTGCGCAAGGGCCGGTCCCGGCTGATCGAGAGCGGTCACACGATCGTGCTCGGCTGGTCGGAGCAGGTGTTCACCGTGATCGAGGAGCTCGTCAAGGCCAACGAGGGGCAACGGCGGTCCTGTGTGGTGATCCTGGCGGACCGCGACAAGGTCGACATGGACGACCAAATCCGCGCCCGGGTGGGGGAGACCGGCCGCACCAGGGTCATCTGCCGGTCGGGAAGCCCGCTCAAGCGGGTGGACCTGGAGCTCGTCAGCCCGGACACCGCCAAAGCGATCATGGTGCTGCCCTCGCCGGACAAGGACGCCGACGTCGATGTGATCAAGGCGTTGCTGCTGCTGAACAACCGCGCCTGGCGGGGCGTGCGGCCGCACGTGGTCGCCGCCGTGCAGGAGTCGGAGAACCTCGCCGCCGCGCGCCTCGCCGGAGGCGAGTCGGCCATCGTGATCGACGCCGACGACATCACCGTGCGGCTGGTGGCCCAGTCGCACCGCCAGTCGGGGCTGTCCACGGTCTGCACCGACCTGCTGGACTTCGACGGCAACGAGCTCTACATCCGCCCCGAGCCCGCGCTCACCGGCCGCACCTACGGCGAGGCGCTCGGCGCCTACGACCTCGGCATCCCGGTCGGGCTGCGCAGAATGGACGGGCGGGTGCTGCTCAACCCCGCGCAGGAGACGGTGATCGACGCCAGGGACCAGGTGATCGTCCTGGCCGAGGACGACCTGCTCATCCAGCTCGCCGGCTCCGCTCCCGCGATCGTCGCCCAGGCCGTCGCGGCGGCCCCCGACCGGGTGCAGACCCCGGACCGCACCCTGCTCATCGGGTGGAACTCGCGCGCTCTGAAGCTGATCGACCTGCTGGACCGCCTGGTCGAGCCGGGGTCGGTGGTGGACATCGCCGCCCCGGGCCGGCCGGTGGACGTCCTCGAGACCGGACGGGAGAACCTGACCGTCGGCTACAAGTACTGCCGGCCGACGAGCCGGCGGTCGCTGGAGAACCTCGACCTCGGCGGCTACCGGCACCTGGTCGTGCTGGCCGACGACGAGGTCGACCCCGAGCACGCCGATGACCGGACGCTGGTGACGCTGCTGCACCTGCGCGACATCAAGGTGAGCCTCGGTGACCCCTACACCATCGTGACCGAGATCAACGACGACGCCAACCGGGAGATCTTCCAGGTCACCAAGGCCGACGACTTCATCATCAGCACCAAGCTCATCAGCCTGCTGCTGACCCAGCTCGCGGAGAACCGGCATCTGCACGGCGTGTTCTCCCAGCTCTTCGACCCCACCGGCCCGGAGATCCACCTGCGGCCCGCCTCGGACTACCTCGTCCCGGGCGTGGAGGCGAACTTCGCGACCGTCATGGAGGTGGCCAGGCGGCGCGGGCAGACCGCCATCGGCTACCGGGTCAAGCGGCACAGCGACCACACACCCTCCTTCGGGGTGACGCTCAACCCGCCGAAGACCGCGCCCCTGACCTTCGGCGCCGACGACAACGTCATCGTCCTGGCCGAGAACCTCTGACCTCCTGCGGGCCGCGCGGCAGGCGGGGGCCGTCCTCCGCCGGGCCCCGGGTCAGATGGTCACCGCCGGGGGCCGGCCCGGCGCGGGGCGGTCCCTCCCCAGCCTCCCGGCGACCTCCGACAGGGCCCCGGTCCGCCCGAGGTAGCCGCCGGCCGCCTCGAGGTCCTGGCGGAGCCGCTTGCGGCAGTTCACCACGTAGATCAGCCACAACGCCGCCACGGTGACCTGCGTCGGCGGCAGCAGGTACCCCGCCGGCGCGCCGGCCAGCATGGCCAGCGGGGCGCCCTTGACGATCCGCTCGTTGAACCTGCGCTGGGCATCGCCGGCGGCGAGCGCGGCGGCGCTCATCTCCCCGACGGCCTCGGAGAGCGTCCTGGTGGGCGCGACGACGTCGGAGAGCATGAGGCTTCTGAAGGCGTCGCCGGCCTCGCCGCGCAGATGGTCGTGCGAGGCCCGCACGGCACCCTGGACGCCGTCGGCGTGCTCGGTCACGTTCGTCCCGAGCCGGGCCGCCGCCAGGCCGCGCCGCTCCCAGGCCTCGGGGTCGCGGGCGTTCGCTATCACGATCAGCGTCGCGGCCATGGTGAGCAGGGCGCTTCCGCCGCCGCCCGCCGCCGGCATCGCCGGGCTCCTGCCCATCCGGGCGGCTCTCCCGGCGCCCGCCACCGATGCGAGGATCGCGGACGCCTGGACGCCGAGGCCGCCGAGCACGGCGCCGGTCCGCCCGGCCGAGTGCTCGCCGGAGGCCGCCACCATCCCGGCGGTCGCCTCCTCGGCCTGGCCGTAGCGCAGGCCGGCGGTCCGCACGTCCGCGCCGGCCTTGTGGTGGCCCTCGCGCAGCAGGGCCGCCGTCGTGGCGGCCGCGGAGGCGTGCCGGTCGAACCTCGTGCGGAAGTCCCCCGCTGCTTCGGGGTAGTCCGCCGGCCGGGGCATCAGCTCGGAAAGAGCGCCGGGGAAGGCGTCCACGTCCGGCTGCCGCGCGGAGTGTCCCCGTACGAAGTCACGTAGTCCGCCGTAATCGACGAAGAATCCGTCCACTGCCGACCTTCCGGGGGTGCGCCGGGTCCGATGATCTTCGGTTGCGATCATCTCAGACGACCTCGCCGCGCGCAGGGCCGCCCTGAGTCGAAATCATGTCGAGGGCGGCTCTCTTGATCGGTGTCGGGTCGGCGGTGGTCCTGGGGAACCGGACACGGTGGGCGATCGCCGGTCCTCCGGCGTGCGCCCAGCGGGGCGTTCGTCCAACGCGTTGCGCCTGGCCGCGGTCGGCGTCGGGTCACCACTGGCTGACGAGCGGCGTGTGCGGTCCGTGCCGCCGCCAGGCTTCGGCGAGGCGGACCAGGCGGGTGGGGGCGGCGATGCCGTGCACGGTAGCGATCTTGCCGCCTGTGACGCCGAACGTCACGGCGCCGACGACCTGGTCATCGAGCACGAACAGGACGGCGGGGGCGCCGTTGACGAGCGCGTAGTGGACGGCGGGCGTGCCGCCGGCAAGGCGCCGTTTCGCGGGTGTGGGCCTGAAACCGGCCCGTGCGACGGCGGCGATGCGCTGCGGAGTGTCGTACCGCAGCAGCCTCTCGGCCAGGCCGGCGCCGTTGGAGTCGGAGATCGCGGTTGCGTCGTCGGTGAGCAGCGCCACCAGCCGTTCGACGCGGCCCGAGGCGGCGGCGGCGAGGAATTCCTCGACGATCCCGCGAGCGGATGCCGGGTCGACCTCACCGCCGGGGCGGCGCACGGCGGTGATGCGGCGCCGGGCCCGGTGGAGGTGCTGCTGGCTTGCGGACTCGTTGATGTCGAGGATCTCCGCGATCTCGGCGTGGCTGTAGGAGAACGCCTCGCGCAGGACGTAGACGCCCCGCTCGAGGGCTGACAGGCGCTCCATGAGCGTGAGCACGGCCAGGGAGACCGATTCGCGCTGCTCGAACGAGTCGGCCGGGCCGAGCATCGGGTCGCCGTCGAGGAGCGGTTCGGGCAGCCAGGCGCCGGCGGTGCGTTCGCGGCGGGCTTGTGCCGAGCGGAGCCGGTCGAGGCACAGGTTGGTGACGACCTTGGTCAGCCATGCCTCTGGCACCCGGATCCGCCGTCGGTCGGCGGCCTGCCAGTGCAGGAACGCGTCCTGCACGGCGTCTTCGGCGTCGGCGGCGGAGCCCAGCAGCCGTCCAGGCGCTCGCGCAGGCGCAGCGCCGATGGCCGGCCGGCGACGTCGAAAGCGTACTCGGCCACGCCGGGGACGCCGCCGTCGGCGACATGGCTGCCGAGCGCGTAGACGAGGGTGTCGTAGCCGAGCTCGCCGCCGCCGTCGGCATCGGCCACGGCGACGACCTGGTTCTCGGGGTCGACGGCGGTGACACGGGCCACGCACAGCCGTATCCCCGTCCCCGCGAAGACGTCGGCGAGCTTCTGAGCCTCGACCTCCCGACCGGCCGCCACCTGGTGCAGCCGCAGCCGCTCGACGAAGTCCGGCACAGCGTTGACCACGGTGATCTCGGTGTCCGCCGGGGACAGCCGGCGGGCCAGGTTCCCGGCCAGGTAGACCCCGGCATAGCCGGCGCCGAGGACGACGATGCGGTGCTTCATGTCTCGCTCCTGTCGGTTCGCTCGCTCTTGCGTGAGTTGAGCGGAACAGAGCCCCGATTGCTGACAGGAACCGCATGTGGCGTGGGTCACAGAGCGCCAGGACCACCGCCCAGCGATGCTCCCGACAGGCATCCGCTACCAGTCGACCCCGCAGACCTGCTCGTTCTTTCGTGAATCCAGAGCCGGTTTCCGAGGAGATCCGGAACGCACTTCGGCGGTAGAAGCCCGCCTTACCGGGCCTTGGCGAATGCAACGGAAAGAATCAAGAAGGGGTCAGACGGCGGTGCTGAGGTAGGTGCTGACCCGGCGGAGCCAGGCGATGTATCCGGCGGTGACCAGCGTGTCGGGGACCAGCCGCGTCAGTGCCTGAAGCCGGTGGTTGTTGGTGTTCTCGGTGGCCGCCAGGTCCGCCGCCCGGGCGGCCTGCCGGGAGCGGATCCGCTCGTAGCGGCGCAGTCTCTCCGCCACCGATCCTGGACCTTCGAGCTCACGGGCCAGGGTCCAGCCGTCCTCCAAGCCCTGGTTCGCTCCCTGGGCCATCGTCGGCGGCATGGAGTGCGCGGCGTCCCCGGCGAGCGTCGTACGACCGCGGCCCCAGACCTTCGGCACGCGGTGGCGGTGGTGGGGGAAACGGTCGGCCTCGCCGATCGAGGCGAGTACCTCGGGTACGGGCGCGGCCCAACCTCCGAAGCGCTCGGCCAGCGCCTCGACGGGGGAGGTGGGCAGCGGCTCACGGTGGTCGACCCGATGGTCGAACCACCACAGCAGCAGCCCTTCCCCCGCGGGGATCAGGCCGCAGAGCCCTTCTCGCCCAACGATCATGACAACCCGATGGGAGGAGACGAGGTCGAGCGGGGCCTTGACGAACCCCTGCCAGGTGACCCAGTCGGTGGTCTGGCCGGGGTCGCCGCCCCAGAGGTGGTCGCGTACCACCGAGGAGCGTCCGTCGGCCCCGACGACGACGTCGCCGCGCGCCGTGCCGCCGTCGGCGAAGGTGATCTCACCCCGTTCGTGATCCACGTGCGTACAGGTGAAGCCGAGGCGCAGCACACCGTCGGGCAGGCCGCCGGCGAGGCGTTCGACCAGCCGCTGGCGGGGCAGGTGCACGTTCGGCGTGCCGTAGCGACGGGCCACGGCGGCGACGTCGACGGTGAGCGTCGTCCGTCCGCGGTGCGTCCGCGACTCCATCGTGTCGATGCGCCGCCCGACACCGGTCAGATCGACGCCGAGGTCGTGCAGGATGCCGGTGCTCCCGCTCCAGAGGGTCACGGATCCGCCCGCCGTGCTCAGCGCAGGCGCCCGCTCGTACACCTCGACCTCGTGCCCCGCTCTGACCAGGCCACGCGCGGCGGCGAGTCCGGCGACGCCCGCGCCGACGACCAGTACTCTCATCACGTCACCCTATTTCCGATACTCATAGTATCTGATATGGAGAGTATCACATATGTCGAGAAGTCCGTCCTCCAGGGGTCGCCGGCCTGATCCGGCCGTCGATGCGAAGATCCGTTCCGCCGTCTTGGACCTGCTGCTTCAGCGCGGTCTGGAGATGACGATGGACGAGGTGGCCGCACACGCCGGCGTAGGCCGCGCGAGCGTGTTCCGCCGCTACGCGACGAAGCGCGACATGTTGCTGGACGGGTTGGCCCAACTGCTCGACATCCAGGTCGCCATCCCCGACACCGGCTCACTCGCCGGTGATCTGCGGCAGGTGGTCGTCGACACGCTGGCCATTTGGCACGACGATCGGCTCGCCGCGCTGAGCCGCCAGATCCTGGGCGAGAGCGGCCGCGATCCGGTCGTGGCCGACCTCGTCCGCACGAGCATGCGCGACCGGATGGCACGGACCTGGGCGGTCTACGACCGGGCGATCGAGCGCGGCGAACTGCGCCCGGACAGCGACCTGTGGCTACTGACCGACCTGTTCGCCGGACTCGTGGCCTACCGTGGCCTGCTCGGTCTTGGTCTCCCCGACCCCGATGAGGTCGTCCGGTCTCTGCTGTACGGCTTCGCGGCGACAGGCTAGCGCTGCTGCAAGCGGCTGCCCGCGGTCACGGCTTTCAGCTCGTCGAAGGACTCCCGGATGAGCTGCGACAGCCCCGGCTGCGCGGGGTCGCCGACCCAGCGCTCGAACGCGACCTTGAAGACGGCGAGGCCGACCTCGGCGGCCAGGCTCGCCGCCGGATCGGTGACGCCGCGCCGGCGCAACGTGCCGGCGAGCGCCGCGGACAACGTGGCGAGTTTGATCAGCTCGCGTTCCTGCAGCTCGGGGTTCGCGTCGATGACCGACCGGCGCCGCCGGGCGCTCTCGCGGCGCTCCCCCATCAGCTCGCCCACGGCTTGGACGGCTCGTGCCACCATCTCGATCGGGGCCGCCGCGTCGGGGGCGTCCTCGACGGCGGCCACCAGGTGCTCGCGCAGCGGGCCCGAGCCCCAGAACAGCACCTCGCGCTTGTCGGCGAAGTGCCGGAAGAACGTGCGCTCGGTCAGCCCGGCCCGTCCGGCGATCTCGGCCACCGTGGTCTGCTCGTACCCGCGCTCGATGTAGAGCTCCAGCGCCGCCTGCTCCAGCCGGCCGCGCGCGTTCGGCTCCCATCGTCCCATGCCGGAATCCTACCTTGATGACAGTGGCTGACATCGGTGCTACGTTGATGACAGTCACTGACATCGGTCTGGGGCCTGGATGCCCCGGACGATCGGACCCTTTGGAGTACTTCTCATGCGCGTATTCGTCACCGGCGCCTCCGGATGGATCGGTTCCGCCGTCGTCCCCGAACTGGTCGGCGCGGGTCATCAGGTCGTCGGGCTGGCGCGCTCGGACGCCTCCGCCGCCGCGCTCACCGCGGCCGGCGCACAGGTGCGTCGCGGCACCATCGACGATCTCGACGGCCTGCGCGACGCGGCCGCCGCCTCCGACGGGGTGATCCACCTGGCGTTCAAGCACGACATCGCCTTCTCCGGTGGCTTCGCGGAGGCCACGCAGGCCGATCGGCGCGCCGTCGAGACCTTCGGCGAGGCGCTCGCGGGCTCTGGTCGGCCGCTGGTCATCGCCTCCGGGATCGTCGGGCTCGCCCCCGGGCGGGTGGCCACCGAGCAGGACGGGCGCGGGTCCGGCCCGAAGGTGGCCCACGCGGCAGGCGGGCCGCGGGATCGGCAGGAGACCGCCCGGATGACGCTGTCCCTGGCCTCGCGCGGCGTCCGCTCGTCGGTCGTGCGGCTCCCCCCGACGGTGCACGGGGATGGGGACCCCGGCTTCATGGCGGTCCTGGTCGGCATCGCCCGCGACAAGGGCTTCTCCGGCCACATCGGCGAGGGGGCCGATCGCTGGCCCGCCGCGCACCGGCTCGACGCCGCCCACCTGTTCCGCCTGGCGTTGGAGCAGGCGCCGGCGGGATCGGTCCTGCACGCGATCGCCGACGAGGGCGTGCCCATCCGCGACGTCGCCGAGGTGATCGGCCGGCATCTCGGCCTGCCGGTCGCCGCCGTCGCACCCGAAGACGCGGGCGCGCACTTCGGCTGGCTGGCGGGCTTCCTCGCCGCCGACAGCCCGGCCTCCAGCGCACTGACCCGCGAGCTGCTCGGGTGGCGGCCGACCCAGCCCGGACTCATCGACGACCTGGACAAAGGCCACTACTTCCACAACGCTTCCACGCAGGCGGCCGCGTTCTAGGGCGCCGGCCGTCCTAGGACGCGGCCGTCCGACGGGTCACCAGGGCCTCGACGCCGTCCAGGACCCGCTGGAGGCCGAACTCGAACGCCTGCTGCGGAGCGGAGGCCGCGCCGTACTCCTCCCCGGCGGCCGTGCCCACCCGCGCCGACAGCGGGTAGCGGGACGGGTCCATCACCTTGGCCAGGTAGGGGGCGTGGGCCCACCACCACTGCTCGTCCGACACACCGGTGCGCTGTGCGACCTGGGCGGCGTCGACCGCGCCGCGCGCGGCGCCGTGCACGAACCCCGCGACCAGGGTGACGACGGAGTCCATCTCCAGGTCGGTCAGTCCGATGCCCTCGACGGCGGCCAGCTCATACTCGTAGGCGCCGGCCACGTTGGGACCGAGCGGCGGCCGGCTGGTGGCGACGTACAGCATCCACGGGTGACGCTGGTAGAGCGCCCACTTCTCCCGGGCCACGAACTCCAGCCTGCCGCGCCACCCCCCGGGCACCTCGGCCGGCCGGGCGGGCTCGCCGCACACCGTGTCGAGCATGAGGTCGAGCAGCTCGGCCTTGCCCGGCACGTAGGTGTACAGCGACATGGTGCCCACGCCGAGGCGCTGGGCGACGCGCCGCATGGACAGCGCCGCCAGGCCGTCGGCGTCGGCGAGCTCGACGGCGGCGCGGACGACGCGGTCGACGCTGAGGTCGGGCCCGCCCTTGCGCCCGGACTTCTCGCGGGTGCGCCACAGCAGGGCGAGGCTGCGCGCGGGGTCGCCCCCGCCGGTGTACTCCGTGGTCATCGTGGTCCCGATCCTATGGCCGCCGCCCGGGACCACACCGGACCCGCACCCCCGCCGCCCCGGGCGAACGGCCCCCCTCCATGCCGGACGCACCCCGCCCGGCGGTGAACGGCGCCCCGCGTCACCGGACGGACGGGCACTGCGCCCGGTGGGGCGGCCGGCGTCCCGCGGCCCTTGAGGAGGACGGCCGCGGGACGCCGCACGACGACGAAGGCTACGCGGCCGAGCAGAGTGTCCCGTTGAGGGTGAAGACGGTGGGCAGGACGTTCGGGCCGCTGTAGTTGCCGACGAAGCCGACGCTGACCGTCGCCCCCGTGGGCAGCGAGCCGTGACCGGCCTCGTTGACGACCTTGACCTGCGAGCCGTCCTGCGTCCAGACGCCGCCCCAGCCGCTGCCGAGGCTCTGCCAGGAACGCGGCCAGCCGAAGTTCAGCGTCCAGCCGTCGATCGGCGCGCCGTTGTTGGTGACGTCGATGGCGCCGACGTACCCGCTGCCCCAGTCGTTCTGGTCGCTCAGCCGGACCGTGCAGGAACTGGACGCGGGCGTGCCGGTGGTGAAGGTCAGCGGCGGGGACGCCGGCGACAGGCCGCCGCCGCCGTCCCGGGCGATCACATTCACCGTGTAGCGCGTACCGGGGGTGAGGTTGGCGACGGTGAAGGAGGTGCCCGCGGTCTCGCCGAGCTGCTCGCTGACGACGCCGTTCTGGCGGTGGATCTCGTACTTGACGATCGGGCGGGCGCCGGCGGAGGCGGCGGGCCAGGAGATGGTGGCTCCGTGGTCGGTCACCCCCGAAACCGTGGGCTGGCCGGGCGCCCCCGGCAGCCCGGTCTGGGAGGAGGAGGGACGCACGACGATCGTCGTCATCGACAGGGGCGGCAGCGTCTGGGCGGTCGCGCTGCCGGCGGTGGCGGTGGTGATGCTCGTGGCGCCGTTGGTGTGGGTGAGCACGGTAGGCGCCGCGCCGGCCGGGGCGAAGCCGGCGTACCCGATGGTGACGGGGTAGGAGGTGTCGGCCGAGGTGTTGAGCATCAGCACCGCGAGGTCGCCGTCCGGGCGCCGGACGGCGTGCGCGACCACCTTGGGCTGGTCGGTGGCGGCCCGGAGGAACCGGTCGCCGGGACGGGCGAACCTGCTCACCATCTGCAGCGCGAAGTACGGCGCGAAGGGCGTGTTCAGCGCCGGCTCGCAGACCTCGCCGCCGGAGGTGCAGGCCCCGCTCGACAGCAGGCCGAAGTCGCCGTAGTCGGTCTGCCCGGCCACCTGGGTGACGGGGCCGATGCCGTTGTGGGTGTTCCACCAGTCGACGGTGAACACCCCGTTCGCCAGCAGGGTCGCGTAGGCGTCGGCGGCGGCCAGCGCGCCGGGCTGGGTGGTGGCGCCGGCGCTGCTGGTGCCGGTGTTGAACTCGGTCATCGCGATGCCGATGCGCTCGGCCCCCGGGCCCGCGTACGCGGCGATCTGCCGCCGGGTGAGGTCGATCATGTCGGGGACCTGGCCGGCTCTGTCGAGCGCGCCCGGGTACCAGTGCACGATCACGAAGTCGATCTTCGGTCCGGCGGCCGACAGGACGACCTTGTTCCAGGTGCCGTCGTCGCCGGCGGCGACCAGCCCGTCGGGCCAGTTGGCGGGCGTGGTCAGCACCGCGCCGATCTTGATGGAGGGGTCGGCCGCCTTCATCGCGTCGGCGTAGGCGACGACGTTGCGCGCGTACTCGGCCGGACTCTTGTCGGCGTGGTCGTCGGCCTCCCAGGCACTGCCGTAGCGGCCGTTGCCGTAGTTCTCGTTGCCGATCTCCCAGTACTTCACGCCGTAGCCCTTGACGACGTTGGCCTGGTGGACCCAGGCGGCGGCCTCCGCGGCGGTGCCGGTGCCGTAGTTGGCGGTCACCATCGGCTGGGCGCCGGTGCGCCGCACGCCGCGCATGAAGGTGTCGAAGTCGGTGCCGGGCGCCACGTACCCGCCGGGCGCGGTGTGGTCGGCCCAGTGGTAGATGTCGGAGTAGGAGCCGCCGGGATAGCGCAGCACCTTCACGCCGGCGTCCTTCAGCAGGTCGGCGGTCGCGTCGGTGCCCAGGTTGGCGTCCCAGATCGCGTGGTTGGCGCCGATGCCGGTCGCGGGGACGGTGGCGAGGGCGGCGCGGGCGTTGACGGTCACCGCGACCGCGGCGGGCTCGTCGGCGTGCGCGGCGGGCAGGTTCAGGCCGGCCAGCGTCAGCACGACGGCGGATGTTAGCGCTAACAGAGCTTTCGGCATCGGACCCCTCGCCATGGACATCTCATGCCTCCCGACCGGGAAGCACCCATGATCCTGGGAGCTGACGCCGTCCTGCGTCAACCGACCGTGAAACTTTCACTGCGCACGGTCATCGCCGCCGCCATCGCCGAACTGCTTCTCGCCCCGCCCTCCTGGCCGTTCGCGGACGCGGAACCTGGCCGCCGAACGCTCGCTCAGCCAAGGTCCCTGTCGGACCCGGTTATTCCGTACGATGTCCCGTATGCTGTACGGTACAACGTACGGAGTTAATGGGAAGGAGGCGGGAGTGGGGTCCACAGGACACGCGATCCTCGCCGAGGGGCTGCGCAAGCGGTACGGCCGCACCGAGGCCCTGGCCGGGTTCGACCTGGCGGTGCCGGCGGGCACGGTATGCGGGCTGCTCGGGCCCAACGGCGCGGGTAAGACCACGGCGGTGCGCATCCTGACCACGCTGCTGCGGCCGGACGCGGGCCGGGCCGAGGTGGCCGGCTTCGACGTGGTCCGCGACGCCGCGCGGGCGCGCTGCCGCATCGGGCTGGTGGGGCAGAACGCCGCCCTGGACGAGGTGCTGAGCGGCCGGCAGAACCTGGTGATGTTCGGCCGGCTGTACCACCTCGGCACGGCGGGAGCGCGCCGCCGCGCCGACGAACTGCTCGAACGGTTCGGGCTGGCCGACACCGGGGACAAGCCGGTCAGCTGTACTCCGGAGGCATGCGCCGCCGGCTCGACCTGGCCGCCGGCCTCATCCTCACCCCGCCGGTCCTGTTCCTGGACGAGCCCACCACCGGGCTGGACCCGCGTGGACGCGGAGAGGTCTGGCAGGCCGTCGCCTCGCTCGTCGCCGGCGGCACCACCGTGCTGCTCACCACCCAGTACCTGGAGGAGGCCGACCGGCTGGCCACCGACATCTGCGTCCTCTCGGCCGGCCGGACGATCGCCCAGGGCACCCCGGAGGAGCTGAAGTCGCTCATCGGCGGCGACCGCGTCGAGCTCGTGGTGCGCGAGCCCGCCGACATGGGCGCCGCCGCGGCGGTCGCCGAACGGGTGGCGGGCGCGCGCGCCGACCGCGACACCGACCGGCGGCGCGTGAGCGTCCCGGTGCGCGACCGGGTGGCCGCGCTGACCGCCCTGACCCGGGCGCTCTCGGAGGAGGGGGTACCGGTCGAGGACATCCTCCTGCGCCGTCCCACCCTGGACGAAGTGTTCCTCCACCTCACCGGCCACCAGGCGACGGCACCCGACCCGACGAAGAAGGCGGCGGCATGAGGACGACCACGAGCACCCACGTCGGACTCGGTGGACGGGGGGCGCGTGGCGGCGTGGCGCGGACGGAGGGTGACGGCGGCATGAGGACGACCACGAGTACCCCCATCGGACCCGGTGGATACGGGCGGCGCGGCGGCGCGGCGGGGACGGAGGTTGACGGTGGCGTAGAGACGACCACGAGTACCCCCATCGGACTCGGTGAACGCGGGGCGCGTGGCGGCGTGGCGCGGACGGAGGGGGACGGCGGCATGGGGACGGTCCTGGTGATGCCCGGAGCGTTCGGCGGGCGCGCTGGATGCGGGGACGCGGGGGCGCGGCACGGGTGGGAGGTGGCGGCATGACCGTCATGGATTCGGTGGCGCCGCCCGCGCCGCCCCGCACGGCCGCCGCGCGGTTGCGGTGGGCGCTGGCCGACGGCTGGACCATCACCCACCGCGACCTGGCGCACCGGGCCCGGCGGCCCGGCCAGGTCGTCGTGGAGCTGCTCTTCCCCGTCATGATCGTGTTGATGTTCGCCTACCTGTTCGGCGGCGGCATGGCCATCCCCGGAGGAGGGGACTACCGCGAGTTCCTCATGCCGGGAATGTTCGCCATGACGATGGTCTTCGGGATCGAGGCCACCTTCACCGCGGTCAGCGCCGACGCGGCCAAGGGCGTCACCGACCGGTTCCGCTCGATACCCATGGCCCCCTCGGCGGTGGTGACCGGCCGCTGCGCCGCCGACATGCTCAACTCCGCGCTCGGGCTGGCCGTCATGATCGCCTGCGGGCTGGCGGTCGGCTGGCGGTGGCACCACGGTCTCGGACCCGCCCTGGCGGCCGTCGGGCTGCTCCTGCTGCTGCGGTTCGCCCTGCTGTGGACGGGCGTCTACCTCGGGCTGGCCATCCGCAACCCCGAGGCGGTCATGGCCGTGCAGATCCTGGTGTGGCCGCTGGGGTTCCTGTCCAACACCTTCGCCTCTCCGGCCACGATGCCGGGGTGGCTCGGCGCGGTCGTCGAATGGAATCCCATGTCGGCGACGGTCGCGGCGACCCGGGAGCTGTTCGGCAACCCCGGCTGGGGCGGCGGTTCCTGGGCGGCCCAGCAGGCGCCGTTGCTGGCGCTCGCCTGGCCGCTGCTGCTCATCGCGGTCTTCTTCCCGCTCTCGGTCCGCCGGTACCGCACCCTGGACCGCTGACCCGCATCCACCACCGGGCCGTCCTCACCATCGGGTCGCACCCACCACCGGGCCGTCGTCCCCACCGGGCCGTCGGCCCCACCCCCGGGTCGGCCCCACCCCCGGGTCGGCCCCACCCCCGGGTCGGCCCCACCCCCGGGTCGGCCCCACCCCTGGGGCCGGCCCCATTGCCGGCCGGTCCCCGATGCGGGGCCGTCCCCCTTGCCGACCCACACCCACCGCCTGTCCGTCCCTACCACCGGCCCGTCCCACTGTCGGCCTCCCCTGCCGCCCGCACCCACTGCTGTTCCGCCCCCAGTGCCGGCCCGCACTCACGGCTGACCCGCCCTCGGGAGCGCCGACCGCGGTGAGGCGAGGGCGCATAATCAGCCGGTGGCGGCCGGGGTGGCGGGGCGGTGGCCGAGCAGGGCCAGGTAGCCCTCCACCTGGGCGGGGTCCTCGGTCACCGCGCCGATGTACCCGTCCGGACGTATCACCACGTATCCCCGGTCGCCGTACGCGGCGCGGATGTGCCCGCCGGAGTCGGAGAGGTCCGTGCCGACCCGGCACACGCGCACCCCCGCATCCGCGCCGAACCCGAGGCCGGCGGACCCGAGGTCGCCGAACCCGAGGCCGGCGGGCCCAAGGCCGCGGGACCCGAGGCCGGCCGACCCGAGGCCGGCGGACCCGGTTCCGCCGCCGTATCGGGCCACGTCCTCGCCGGTCGGAGCGGCGCCGGCGGTGGAACCGAGGACGAGCAGCGTGGTGTGCGGGCCGCGCAGGACGTCGAACAGGCGGGTCGCCTCCCCGGCGGCGGTGTGGCACGGCGCGTCGGGCGCCCGGTCGCCGGCGCGGGCGCCGACGGCGGCGAGCGAGCCGCCGTGGTAGGACAGCAGCAACTGCTGGGTGTCCTCGCCCCGGTGCGCCGCGTCGGCGTCACCCCGCCTGGCCTTCTCGTGCAGGGCGGTGCTGAGGCCGAGCACGTCCGCCGCGACGGGCAACCGCTCCTCCTCGTAGGCGTCCAGCAGGGCGGCGGGAGCGCCGCCGATCACCCGGGCCAGTTTCCACCCGAGGTTGTAGGCGTCCTGGACGCCGGTGTTGAGCCCCTGACCGCCCGCAGGGGAGTGCACGTGGGCGGCGTCCCCGGCCAGGAACACCCGCCCGACGCGGAACCGGTCGGCCATCCGGATGTTGACCCGGTAGACCGAGGTCCAGCTCAAATCGGTCAGGCGGACGCGCGCGTCTCCGCGGGCGGCGTCCAGCCGCTCCTGGTACCCGGCCAGCGTGCGATCGGGGGTCTCGTCCTGGCCGAGTGCGGCGGTGAACTGGAAGACGTCGGTGCCCGGCAGCGGGCACAGCCCGACGGCGAGCTTCTGCGCGGCGAGATCGCCCCACACGTGCCAGTGGTCGCGGTCCAGGTCGGCGGTGGTGACGTCCCCGATCAGCATCCGCTCGCTCTCGTGGGTGGTGCCGGCGAACCCCACGCCCAGCAGTTTGCGCACCGTGCTCCCGCCGCCGTCGGCCCCCACCACGTAGTCGGCCGTGAGGCGTTCGCGGGCGCCCGCGGGACCCTCGAGGGTGACGGTCACCCCGCCGGCGTCCTGTTCCAGGCCGGCGAGCGCGACGCCCTGCTCCACCCGCCCGCCGAGCCCGGCGAGCCGCTCGCGCAGGATCGCCTCGGTGCGCCACTGGGGTTGCATGAGGACCATCGGGTACGGCACGGCCGGGGTGGGTTCGGCCGGCTCGTGCAGGCGCCCCTGCCATACGACCGTGTCGCCGGCGTAGGCCTGCATCGGCGGGTAGGGCGCGGCGGTGGTCAGGGTCGGCTCGATCACGCCGAGGTCGTCGAAGACCTCCAGCGTGCGAGGTTGCAGGCCCTTGCCGCGCGAGCCGTTGGGACGCGCCTCTGGGGAGGCGTCGACCAGGCGGAAGGCGACGCCGCGGCGGGCGAGGTCGACGGCGAGGGTGAGCCCGGTGGGCCCGGCTCCGGCGATCAGCACGGGGGTGTGGTTCATGATTGTCCATCCCAGGTGGTGGAGGTGGTCTCCGCCGGATGTGGCGGTGACGGGACCACCGTGCACGGCGCCGCTGCCACGCCGCTGCCATGACGCTGCCACCGCAATGCCACCCGCTGCCGCCCGCACGCACCCGGGCGCGCCGCCCGTCGTCTGGACGCTGCCGGACGCGCCGTCCGTCGTCCGGACTCGCGCACCCACCATCGACGCGCCTGCCCCGTCGCCCGGGTGGAAGGACCGGTCGTGCGGCCGGGTGCGGGGACGACGACGCTGGTGAGGGCCGTGCGCGGTTACCCGTGACGTAATCGATTTCCCGGCGCCCGCCCGCCATTGTTGGGACATCGGATGGTTCGCCGACATCCGCCGAAATATCAACCCATAGATAGATATAAGGAGTGCAGTGATGAGTGACGCGCACGAACTGATCAGCCGGTACATCGCGGCGTGGAACCAGACCGACCCCGCCGCCCGCCGTGCGGCCGTCGACGGGCTGTGGGTCGAGGACGGCACCTACGTGGACCCGCTGGCGTCCGTCGAGGGGCGCGAGGCGATCGACGCGACCATCGCCGCGGTGCAGCGGCAGTTCCCGGGATTCGAGTTCCGCCTGTCGGGGCCGGTGGACGCCCACCACAACCTGGTCCGGTTCGGCTGGCACCTGGGCCCGGCCGGCGAGGCCGAGTCGGTGGTGGACGGCTTCGACGTGGCGGTGCTGACCGAGGACGGCCGGCTGCGCGACGTGCACGGCTTCCTCGACAAGGTGCCCGCCGCCTGACACCCCCGCTCCGGTGCGGCGTCCTCGGCGAACGACGCGGCGACGCGGCGCGGGGTATGCCTAGGTCAGGAGTCGGCCGGTCCGGCGCCCTGGCGCTGGTCGATCAGGACGCCGAGGCCGTCCAGGACGCGGCGCAGGCCGAACTCGTAGGCGTGGCCGGGGTCGTAGGCGGCGTTGTGCGCCTCACCCGCGGCGGCGCCCACCCGGGAGGCCGTCGGATAGCGCTCGGCGTCGAACACCCGGGCGAGCACGGGGGCGCTCGCCGCCCACCACTGCTGGTCGGTCAGCGCCCCCTCGTGCTCGAAGGCGCGCGCGTCGGCCGCCGACCGGGCGGAGGAGTGCACGAACCCCAGCAGGTAGGACAGGGCGTCGTCCATCTCCACATCGTCCAGGCCGAGGCCCTCGAAGGCGCGCAGCTCGTGCTCGTACTTGGCGAGCAGGCCGGGGCCGAGCGGTGGACGGCTGGTGGACACGGCGGTCACCCAGGGGTGGCGCTCGTAGAGGTCGCGGTTGTCGCGCGCCACGGCCTCCAGCCGTTCGCGCCAGGCCAGGCCGGACAGGTCGGGCCGGGGCATCTCGCCGAACACCATGTCGAGCATGAGGTCGAGCAGTTCCGCCTTGCCGGGGACGTAGGTGTAGAGCGACATGGCGCCCACGCCCAGCTCCTGGGCGACGCGGCGCATGGTGAGGGCGGTGAGGCCCTCGGCGTCGGCCAGCCGCACTGCCGCCCGCACCACCTCGTCGACGGTGAGGCCCTGGCGAGGCCCGCGCTGCGACGGACGGGCACCCGGCCGCCTCCAGAGCAGCTCGAGGGTGCGCACCGGGTCTCCGGCGCCGCTGCGGTCGATCGTGGGCGGCACACGGCCATCCTCCCACCAACCCCGCTCCGTACAGAGTACGGCGTACCGTGTACGGAGATCATCTGCCCGTATCCCGCCACTGCGCGCGGCCGGGCGAAGTCGCCCGGGGTCGCGCTAACCGGCGGGCGGGGCGGTGACCAGGCCGCTGTCGTAGGCGACCACGACGAGCTGGGCGCGGTCACGGGCGTGGAGCTTGGCCAGCAGGCGCCCCACGTGGCTCTTCACCGTCGCCTGGCTGAGGTGCAGGTGCTCGGCGATCTCACTGTTGGACAGCCCACGGGCGATGTGGGTGAGCACCTCGCGCTCTCGCTCGGTGACGCCGTCGAGCCGGCGCGGCAGCGTACGGGCCGGCTCGGGCCTGCGGGTGAACTCGGCGATCAGCCGCCGCGTCACGGTGGGCGCGAGCAGCGCCTCCCCCGAGGCGATCACGTGCACGGCGGCCAGCAGGTCGGCCGGCCGGGTGTCCTTCAGCAGGAAGCCGCTGGCCCCCGCCCGCAGCGCCGCGTAGATGTAGGCGTCCAGGTCAAACGTGGTCAGGATGAGCACCCGCACCCCGGAGATCCGCGGGTCCGAGCAGATGCGGCGGGTCGCCTCGATGCCGTCCATCTCGGGCATCCGCACGTCCATCAGCACGACGTCGGGACGCTCCGACCGGGCCAGCTCGACCGCCTCGGCGCCGGTGCCGGCCTCGCCGACGACCGTGAGGCCCGGCGCGGTCTCGATCAGGAGCCGGAAGCCGCCGCGCAGCAGCGCCTGGTCATCGGCGACCAGGACGCGGATGTCCCCGCCGCCGGCCGCGCCCGGACCGCCCCGCGCCATCTCCGCCGCGATCTCGCCCACCCGCTCGTCCACCTTTCCGCTCACCACGCCACTCCGTCCGCCGGCTCCGGAGCCGGCCCCTCCGCCGCGCCGCCCGCTCCCGCCGGCGGCGGTCCGTAGGGGAGGGTGGCGGTGACCGCGAAGCCCCCCGCGGGCCGCGGGCCGGCGTCGAAGGACCCTCCGTACATCACCACCCGCTCGCGCATGCCCACCAGGCCGTGGCCGCCGCCGGCCCCGCCCGTGCCGGGCAGCACCCGGGCTCCAGGCCCGTCGTCGACGACCTCCACCCGCACCTCACCCCGGCCGCCGCGTACCCGCACCCGGCAGTGCGCGGGCGCGGCGTGCCGCACGACGTTGGTCAGCGCCTCCTGGACGATGCGATAGACCGACAGCTCCACCCCCTCGGGCAGGCCGTCGGCCCCCGCCACGTCGAGCTCGACCCGCACTCCGGCCTGCGCCGCCCGCTCGGCCAGCTCGGGCAGCCCGGAAAGGCCCGGCGCCGGGAGCAGGTCGGCCGGCTCCCCGTCGCCCTCCGAGCGCAGCACGCCCAGCATGTGCCGCATCTCGACGAGCGCGCCCCGGCTCACCGACTCGATCTCGCGCAGCGCCTTGCGGGCCTCCTGCGGACGCGCCTCGGCCACGTGGTCGGCCACGCCCGCCTTCACGGTGATCAGCGTCATGCTGTGCGCCACGACGTCGTGCAACTCGCGGGCGATGCGCAGCCGCTCCTCGGCGACCGCCCGGCGCGCGAGCTCGTTCGCCGAGCGCCGCACGTACAGCCGGCGCTCCCGCACCGCGCGGCCGACGGTCCAGGCCCCGCCCATGATGGGCAGGCCCACCAGCACGGAGGTGAACGGAAAGCCGTCGGTCCCCCAGCCGACCGGACCGGCCATCGTGGAGCCGGCGATCACGACGGCGCTCACCGCGCCGATCGTCCGCGTGGGCACCCAGCGCAGCCCCGGACGGGTGAGCGCGACCATGTAGAGCGCGAAGGCGGCCGCGGCGAAGGCATCGTTGACCATCCCGGCGAACAGCGACGACACGGTCGCGGTCAGCGCAACCCAGAAGACCGGCACCGGCCACAGCCGCCGCACCGCCAGGGGAATTCCCATGCCGGCGACGATCAGGCACTGCACCACCGGCACAGCGGCGCCGGGCGCCGAGTGCCGCGCCAGGACGATGCCCAGCAGGAGCAAGGTGTACCCGGCCGCCGCGAACGCGTCCAGCCTGACCAACCGGCCCCGTGCGGGCGGCGACCAGGCCGCGCCGGAGCCTCCCGGGCCGGGAGACGGCCACAGGTCCGCCTTCTCGGCCTGGGTCTCCGCGTCGTCCACCTCCGCAGGCTACCGGTGCCGGCCGGCCCGGCACCTCCTGCCGGGGGATGTCATCCCCCGGGCGGACGCCGGCCGCCCGCGGGCCCCGCGCTACGCCTGCGGCGGGGCCGCCGGATCGCGGCCCAGGGACGATGCGCCGCGCGGTGTCCTCGCGGCAGCCTGGCACGGTGATCGAAGTGAGAGAACTGACCAAGCGGTACGGCCGCGCCCTCGCCGTCGACCGGCTGTCCTTCGAGGTACGGCCCGGGCAGGTGACCGGTTTCCTCGGGCCGAACGGCGCCGGCAAGTCCACCACCATGCGCCTGGTCCTCGGCCTGGCCGCCCCCACCTCCGGCGCGGCGCTCGTCGGCGGCCGCCCGTACGCCTCCCTGCGGCGCCCGATGAGCACGGTCGGCGCGCTGCTCGACGCGGCGGCACTGCACCCCGGGCGCAGCGCCCTGGACCACCTCAGATGGCTCGCCCGGGGGAACGGCATCGGCCAGGCCCGCGTAGCGCAGGTGCTCGAACAGGTAGGGCTGGCCGGTGTCGCCCGGCGGCGGGCCGGCGGTTTCTCCCTCGGGATGAAGCAGCGGCTGGGCATCGCCGCGGCGCTGCTCGGCGACCCGGAGGTCCTGCTGTTCGACGAGCCGGTCAACGGCCTGGACCCCGACGGGGTGCGCTGGATCCGGGAGCTGATGCGCGGTCTGGCGGCCGAGGGGCGCACCATCCTGCTGTCCAGCCACCTGATGAGCGAGATGGAGCTGACCGCCGACCGGCTGATCATCGTCGGACGCGGCCGGCTGATCGCCGACACCTCCGTGCCCGAGCTCGCCGGCCGCTACGGGCAGGGGGTGCTGGTGCGCTCGCCCCGCACGGCGGAGCTGGCCGCGGTGCTCACCGAGGCGGGCGGCGTCGTCGCGGACGACCCTGGCGGCGGCCTGTCGGTGACCGGGATGGAGGTGGCCGCCATCGGCGACCTGGCCGCGCGCCACGGCATCGCCGTCCACGAGATGTCCCCCCGCGGCGCCTCCCTGGAGGAGGCCTACCTGCGGCTCACCGCGGGAACCGGCGACCACGCCACCCCGCGCACCCTCACCGGGCACTGACCCGCCCGGCACGGGAAAAGCCGTTGCGCGGCGGGCGCGCGTACCGATAGGAATTGCGGCCGGGGCCGGGCCGGACGTCGGCGGGCCCGTTGAGACGAGAGGAGGGAAGAGGCGATGACCACCAAGATCACCGCGCTCGTGTCCTCCGAGGTCGCGCACCGGCGCTGACCATCGGAAACCGTGCGGGCGCGCCTCCACAGGAGAGTGTTGTGACCGCTGTACCGCAAGACCTGACCATGCGCCCGATCACCGGGCCGGAAGAACTCGATCTTTTCACCCGCCTGCCCTACATGCTCGACCGCGAGCTGGCCGACGACCTGCGGACCGGCAGGCGCCGGCCCGGCTGGATGTGGGTCGCCCTGCGGGGCGACCGGCCGACCGCCCGGCTCGCCTGGTGGAGCCGTCCCGGCGACCCCGCTCCCTTCCTGCTCGACATTTTCGACGTGGCCGCGGACACCGCCGCCCCGGACGCGACCGCGCATCCGGCCGGCACGGGCGGCGGCGCCGTCGCGACCAGCGGTGACGACGGCGTGCGGCTGCTGCGCACCGCCATGGAGCACGTGCTGCCCGAGGGCGCCCGCCCGCCGGAGTACATCCGGTACGTCCCGCCGGGCTGGCGTGACGATCCGGTGGCGAGCCGGGTCGTCGAGACCAGGGTCGCCGCGCTGGAGCTCACCGGCGCCCGGCTGTTCGTGGAGCGGCTGCGGCTGAACTGGCGACCGGGAACCCCGATCGCCGAGCCCGGCGGGCGCCTGGCGTTCCGGCCGGTGGCGGGCCGCGAGGAGCTCGTGGAGCTGATGACCGAGGTGCTCGAGGGCACACTGGACGCCCACAGCCGGGACGAGCTGACCCGGATGACCCCCCGGGAGGCGGCCGTCCAGCAGTATGAGGAGGAGCTGGAGCGCTACCAGAGCCCGCGCGAGTGGTGGCGCGTCGCCACGACGCCCGGCGGTGAGCCGGTGGGCTTCGTCATCCCGGCGCACAACTCCTACAACCCGATCATCGCCTACATCGGGGTGCTTCCGGCGCACCGGGGGAAGGGCCACATCGACGACCTGCTCGCCGAGGGCACCCGCATCCTGGCCGCCGAGGGCGTGCCGCGCGTCCGCGCCTCCACCGACCTCGGCAACGTGCCCATGGCCAGGGCCTTCCGCCGCGCCGGCTACGTCGAGTTCGAGCGCGAGCTCAACTACACCTGGCCCTAGAGGCCCCGGGCCCCGCCGTCCGATTCGTCCGGGTCCCCTGATGGGGCGGCGGGATACGCCGGCGTCCGGTGCCCTACCGTTCTCCGGCCCCGGCGCGACGTTTCGACGCCGGGTGAAACGACGCGGCCCTAGCGTCGGGGCATGGAGTTCTCGCAGGTGGACGGCTCGCCCAGGCGGGCCGTCGCCACAGGTGGAAAACCCGCGCCCCTGGCGCCCGGTCACGAGCCCGGCCGGCCGCCGGACGATTCGGCCGTCACGGCCGCCGGCCATGCCGAGGTGACGGTCAGCGGTCATGCCGAGGTGACGGTCAGCGGTCATGCCGAGGTGTGCGCCGTGCTGGCCGACCCACGCTTCGTCGTCCCGACCGTCCCGGCGGACGACGCTGCCCCCGGGACGGTCGCCTGGCTGCGGGCCGGCGTGGCACGGTTCAGCAACGGACCCCGGCACCGGCGCCGGCGGGCCATGGTCGCTGCCGACCTGCGCCGCATGGAACCCTCGGTCCTGCGCGCGGCGGCCCGGGACTGGACGGCCGCCGTGGTCGAGGATGCCGGGGATGAGGCGTTCGACGTCATGGCGTCGATCGCGCGCACGGTCCCGATCGGCGTGCTCGGCGGTGCGCTCGGCGTGGCCGGGCTCGATCCGGCGCGTCCGGACGGCGTAGGGGACTTCGTCAGCGCCGTCTCGGCGGTCGCGGCGGCCTACCACCCGGGTACGGGGGGCGGCGCCGCGGACAATGGCGAAGCCGACGCGGCGGTGTCCGCTCTGGTCGCCCTGCTCGGCCCCGGCGACCCCGAGGCGGTCGCCGCGCGCATAGGTCTGCTGGTCCAAGCGTGCGACGCGACCGCCGGCCTGATCGGCAACACCCTCGACGCGGCCCTGCCTCCACCGCCCGCGCCCAAGCGGCCGCCAGGGGAGCCGGGAGCCGGTGACAGGTCCGCTGACCGGCCGGTCGGGACGGAGGGCGACGAAGGATGGGGAGAGGGGCCGGTAGTGGCGGAGGCCGGTAGCCGGATGGGGGAGCGGTCGGTGGAGTCCGGGGGCGGTGGGGGCCGGGGTGGGTGGCCGGTCGAATGGCTCGTCGCCGAGACGGCGCGCCGTGACCCGCCGGTGCGGTCCACCCGGCGCGTGGCCACCGCCGGAGCCGAGATCGCGGGACGCGGTGTCCCGCCGGGCACGGTGGTGCTTCTGGACCTCGCCGCCGCCGAGCGCGATCCGCGGGTGTTCCCCGATCCCGGCCGTTTCGACCCCGCGCGGCGGACGACCGCACACCTCGCCTTCGGCCATGGTCCGCGGTCGTGCCCGGGATCCGACCACGGCCTCGCGCTGGCGTGCGGCGTGCTGGAGGTGCTGCTGCCCCGCTGCGAGCGGGCCGGAGGCGGCACGGTCCACGGGCTCTCCGCGAATCTGCGCGTCCCGCTGCGGCTGGAGGTGCGGGTCCGGTGAGGGCTGATCGTCTCCGCCGCGGAGGCGGCTCCCGCCCGTGCGTGATCGCCCGTGCGGGATCGGGATCTCCTCCGGCGCGTTCTGTACCCACTGTGATCGGAGGTCGCGTCCGTTGAACGCGAAGATCGACCGTTTCGAGGAGTTCCGCGCCCTGCACCACGGCGAGCGACCCCTGTTCCTGCCCAACGCCTGGGACCACGCCTCGGCGGCGGCGCTGGTGCCCGCGGGTTCACCGCCCTCGGCACCACCAGCCTGGGCGTGGCGGCCGCCGCGGGCAAGCCCGATGCCGCCGGCGCCACCCGCGAGGACACCATGCGCCTGGCGGCGGGCCTGGCCCGGCTGCCGGCGCTGATCAGCGTGGACGTGGAAGGGGGGTTCAGCGAGGACCCGGGCGAGGTCGCCGCGCTGGCCGCCGAACTGGCCGAGGCGGGCGTGGCCGGGCTGAACATCGAGGACGGCCGCCCAGGCGGCACCCTGGCCGGGCGGGACCGCCAGTGCGCCCTCATCGCGGCGATCAAGGACGTCGTCCCCGGGCTGTTCGTCAACGCGCGGACCGACGTCTTCTGGTTCGCGGCGACCGAGCCCGGCTGGTCCGGTGACCCGGAGGGTGCGTGGCGGGGACCTCTGGCGGTGGCCCTGGAGCGGGTGCGGGCGTACCGCGACGCCGGGGCCGACGGCGTCTTCGTCCCGGGTGCGGGTGACGAGCCCGCCATCGCCGCGCTCGCGGCGGGGGTGGACGCTCCGCTCAACATCCTGTTCACGCCGGGTGGTCCGTCCGTGGCGCGCCTGCGCGAGCTCGGGGTCCGCCGGGTGAGCTGCGGTTCCCTGCTGTTCCGGGCGGCGCTGCACAACGCGGTGGAGCTGGCGTGGGCGGCCGCGCACGAGGAGGTGGTGGCGGCCGGGCTGCCGTCCTACGCCCAGGCCCAGGCGCTCGCCGACGCCTTCGGCTGAGCACGGCGGCTGCTGCGCCGACGACCAGGGCGCCGTCAGGTCCGGGGATGGACGCCGCCTGTTCGTGGATGCGGCCGGCCGGGCCGGCGCCGTCCGGTCCGGTTACGGACGCCGCCTGTTCGCGGGTGCCGCAGGCCGGGCGGGCGTCGTCAGGTCTCGTGGCGGGGGATGCCCGAGACCTCGTGGTCGGCGTGGAACAGGGCCTCGGAGATCAGCCGGCGGACGTGCGCGTCGCGGGCGCGGTAAAGGACGCGACGCCCGTGCCGCCGCGTGTCGACCAGCCCGGCCAGACGCAGCTTGGCCAGGTGCTGGGAGACCGAGGGACGCGCGACACCGATGAGCTCGGCCAGCGAGGAGACGTCGTACTCACCGGAGACCAGAATCCACATCAGCCGAAGGCGTGTGCCGTCACTGAGCATGCGAAACGCCTCGACGGCCGTGTCGACCTGAGAGGAAGTCGGTTGCTGGTGCAACGGATGTGCACCTGATTCGTTGTCGCGTGCGTACATGACTACATATACTCCACGCAAGAATCCCCGTCCGCAAGCGAGGCAGCCATGTCTGACCAGCAGTCCGGCCCTTCATCCCCCGGCGGGCTCGACCGGCATGACCCCGAACACCAGCATGGACACCGGCACCGGCCCGCGGACGGACGCGAACGCGGGCAGAGCCATGGCGATGGAGAACAGCACGGCCTTGCGGGGTCCGGGGAGCCGGCACCCGACCCCGTGACCGATCAGGAGCACGGTCACGGGCACGGGCACGGGCATGAGCACGGCCATGAGCACGCCCGCCAGCACGGCACTCAGCACGGCACTGAGCACGGCCATGAGCACGGCCATGAGCACGGGCACGCGGAAGAGCCTGCGAACGCGGAGCAGGATGGGCACGGGCACGGGCACGGGCATGGGCATGGGCATGGCGGGGGTAGGCAGGGGCTTCTCGGGCGGCTGGTGGCTTTCGGGGCTCATCTGGTCACTCCGCACAGCCACGACAGCGCCGACAAGACCGACACCGCGCTGGAGTCCAGCAGCCGGGGCATCCGCGTGCTCGGGCTGTCCTTCGCGATCCTGGCGGTCACGGCCGTCGTGCAGGCGGTGATCGTCGCCTTCTCCGGCTCGGTGGCGCTGCTCGGCGACACCCTGCACAACTTCGCCGACGCCCTGACCGCCGTCCCGCTCGGCATCGCGTTCTGGCTCGGACGGCGGGCGGCGACCCGCAGGTTCACCTACGGCTACGGCAAGGCCGAGGACCTCGCCGGCCTGGTGATCGTCGTCATCATCGCCGCCTCGGCGGTGCTGGCCGGCTACGAGGCGATCCAGCGCCTGCTCGACCCGCAGGAGGTCCGCCAGCTCGGCTGGGTCGCGGGCGCGGGGCTGGTCGGCTTCCTGGGCAACGAGTGGGTGGCCCGCTACCGCATCCGGGTGGGCCGCGAGATCGGCTCGGCCGCCCTGGTCGCCGACGGCCTGCACGCGCGCACCGACGGCTTCACCTCCCTGGCCGTGCTGCTGGGCGCGGGCGGAGCGGCGCTCGGCTACCCCATCGCCGACCCGATCATCGGCCTGCTGATCACCCTGGCGATCGCCCTGGTGCTGCGGAACGCGGCCCGGGAGATCTACCACCGTCTCATGGACGCCGTCGATCCCGCCCTGCTCGACCAGGCCGAACGCGTCCTGTCGCAGACCCCGGGCGTGCGGGGGGTCGGCGCCGTCCGGCTGCGGTGGATCGGCCACACGCTGCGGGCCGAGGTGGAGATCCAGGTGGACCACGACCTGTCGCTCGTGGAGTCGCACGCGGTCGCCGTCGAGGCCGAGCACCGGCTCATCCACCAGGTGGCGCGCCTTCGCGCGGCGACCGTCCACGCCGACCCCCACGGCCCGCGCGACGCCGACTACCACGAGCGGCTGAACCGGCACCGCGAGACGACCACGGCCTGAGGCTTGACTCTCCCACTGTGGGAGACCCGAAGGTGGTCCGGTGCGTGGCGATGACGAGAGGTTGCTGAGCATCGGAGAGCTGGCGGAGCGCACCGGGATGCCGGTGAAGCTGATCCGCCACTGGTCCGACATCGGTGTGGTGCCGCCGGCGGACCGCACGGCGGCCCGGTACCGGCTCTACGCCCCCGACGCGGTCGCCCGGCTCGAACTGGCGCGCGCGCTGCGCGATCTCGGGCTGGGCATGGCCGCGATCAGGGACGTCGTCGCCCGCGAGCGCGATCTGACCGAGGTGGCGGCGGTCCACGCCGACGCGCTGGAGGTCCGGATCCGCACGTTGAGGTCGCAGCAGGCGGTGCTGCGATCGATCACCTCCGGTAGAACGGCCACCGAAAGGCTCACTCTCATGACCAGGCTGGCACGACTGTCCGCCGCCGAGCGCAACGCCGTCGTCCGCGAGTTCGTGGCGGACGCCGTGGGGGAGGCCGACGCCCCCGGCTATCGTGAGGGGCTGCTCGCGGCCCTGCCCGAGCTGCCGCCCGAGCCCACCCCCGAGCAGATCGACGCCTGGCTGGAGCTCGGCGAGCTTCTGGAGGACCCGGCACTGGCCGCCGGCATGCGGCGCATGGCCGAGTACGCCGCGCGGCACGCGCTTCGCGAGCACGACGAGCAGGACCTGCGGGAGGTGGAGCGGGTCACCGATCTGTGGGTCGGGCAGGTGAGCGCCGCCATGGAGGCGGGCTCGGCAGCCGACTCGCCGGCGGCCGAGCCGGTGGTGGCCGCCGTCGTCGCCGCCTGGCTCCCCACCCAGGTCCGCGTTCCCGGCACTCCGGACCAGGACGGCGCCGAGGCGCGCCGCATGCTGCTGGAACAGTTGGAGAACGCCGCCGACCCTCGCCTGGAGCGGTACTGGCAGCTCATGTGCGTCATCAACGGCCTGCCGGTGCGGCCGAGCATCGCGGCCGCGGGCCGGTGGCTGACGACCGCACTGCGCACCAATCCCGAGCCCGGCGCCCGTGAGGCCCGCATCGCCGCCCTCCTCCGGCAAGAGGGTCGGGCCCCCGCGCCCGGTGAGCAGGACGCGGCGCCCGCCATCACCGGCGACCGCCCCGAAACGGCCGCGGGGACGGTGGGCGACGCCGGCCCGGAGGGGATCGTCGGCGACTGCGCCCGTGTGCTGGCGAAGGTGGGGGAGCTGGTCGCCGCCGTGCCGCCCGGGAGGCTGGCCGACCCGACTCCGTGCGAGGGATGGGATGTGCGGGCGCTGCTGGACCACCTGGTCTGGGAGAACCTGCTGTGGGCCGGCCTCGCCGAAGGCGCCCCTCGCTCCGACTTCGCCGGCGACCACCTCGGCGGCGACCACGTCGCCGCCTTCCGGGCCGCCGCCGAGGCCACGATGGCCGCCTTCCGCCGGCCGGGCATGCTGGCCGAGCGGTTCGGGCCCGCACCGGGCTGGCGGCTGGTGGAGCAGGTCCTCATCGAGATGACCGTGCACGGCTGGGACCTGGCCAGGGCGATCGGCCGCCCGGCCGACCTGGTCCCCGACGTCGCCGAGGCGCTCATGCCGTCGGTGCGGGAGATCTACGGCGGCCTGCCCCGCACGCCCGGCGGCTCGTTCGCCCCCGAGCGCCCGGTGCCCGACGGCGCGGCCCCTGCCGACCGCCTGGCCGCCTACCTGGGCCGCCGCCTGGACTGACCCGCTTTCGCGCCGTCCCACGGGCGGCGCGATGCCCGGCCCTGGCGTGGCGGCCGGGGGGCGATCGCCGGCGGGGCGGCCACCTGGGCTTCGCCCTCAACCTGGACTTTCGCCCTCCGTCTGTGCGGGCCGTGTCACCGCCTTCCCCGGCCCGCGCCGGGGAGATCGTCCGTCCCGCGGGGAGATCATCGGGCAGGGATCTGGCATGCGACGTTTAAATCCCTATTTCCTAGTCATTAAGGGGGGTATGATGATCGGTGGTGTGATCTGACCAAGGAGATCGCGTGGCCCTACCGGACTTCCTGGTGATCGGAGCCCCCAAGTCGGGCACCACGGCTCTGCACGCCGCGCTCGCGCGGCATCCGGGGATCTTCATGTCCGCCGTCAAAGAGCCCAAGTTCTTCCTCACCGACGGGCCGCCGCCCGATCGGGGCGGGCCCGGAGACGCCCAGACCTTCAAAGAGCACGTCTGGCGCAGGACGGACTACGAGGCGCTGTTCGACCCGGCCCCGCCGGGCGCGCTCAAGGGGGAGTCCACCCCCTTCTACCTGTACGACCGGCAGGCGCAGCGGCGCATCCACGCGCTGCTCCCCGAGGCCCGGCTGATCGTCGTGCTGCGCGATCCCGTCGAGCGCGCCCACTCCAACTGGACCCACCTGTGGTCGGCGGGCCTGGAGCCGGTCGGCGACGTCGTGCGCGCCTGCGCCGAGGAGGAGCGCCGCATCGCCGCCGGATGGTCGGCGTTCTGGCACTACGTGGCGCTCGGCCGGTACGGCGAGCAGCTGGAGCACCTGTTCGGCCTGTTCCCCCGGGAGAACGTCCTGGTGTTCCGCTACCGCGACCTGGTGGACGAGCCGGCGGCGACCCTCGACCGCATCTGCCTGTTCCTCGGCGTCGAGCCGGGGCTGGTCGCCGAGGTGCCCCGCGAGAACGTGACCGCCCATCCCGATCCGACGCTGCGCCACCGGGCGCTGTCGCGGCTGATGCGCGCCGGCGCGACCCTGGGACGCCATCTGCCGGGCTCGCTGGCGGCCCGGCTCACCGAGCCGCTGGAGAAGACGCTGCAGGACAGCGGCCGTCCGCGCCGCCCGTTGAGCTGGGAGCAGCGCCAGGCGCTCATCCCCGGGTTCCGGGACGACATCGCGCTGCTGGAGGAGGTCACGGGGGAGGAGTTCGGCGACTGGCTGCGGCCCCGTGACCGCTCGGGCGGGCTGATGGGCGACCGGCCCCCCGGCCAGGGGCAGGCGCGCAACGGACGCCCGCGCGTGCACTGAGCCCGCGCCTCCGGCGGGACCCCATCACCGGCCGGCGCGTGCACTGAGCCCGCGACCCCGGCGGGACGCCGCCACCGGCCGGCCGCGCGGGTCCCCTGACGCCGTGATCGGCCGCCGTGCGGGCCCCGCGGGCGGTGCGGAGCCGGGTGCGGCCCCGCCGCGAGGTCGGTGCCGCGAGGTCGGTGCAGTGAGGTCAGTGCAGTGAGGTCAGTGCAGCTCGGTGCGCAGCTCGTGCGAGCCGTCTTCCCTGGTGATCTCGTAGTACACGCGCCGCCGGCCGTCGGGCAGCGGCAGGATGTCCAGGTAGCGCAGGCCGCCGTAGGGGGACTCCGCGATGGGCTCGGTGCCCACCGGGGCCAGCGTGGAGTAGGCGCCGATGGCCAGCCCCGTGCGCTCCTCGTAGTTCTCCGCCGCGGTGGCCCGTCCGTCGTAGGTGGCCAGGACGGTGTCGCCGGCGTGCAGCACCGAGGTCACGCGGGCGCCCCGCGCGTCCCAGCAGCCCGGACGGCCGCTGAGCGCCGTGCCCTCCCAGGTCCACTCCAGGCCGTCGGCGCTGGTGGCGTAGTCGGTGACCATCTGGTCCTCCTCGCCCGGGTCCGACAGGGGATGGCAGGAGGCCCACAGGTGCCACTGGCCGTCGCGGTGGAGGATCACCGGGTCCTTGACCGCGGTCTTGGGGTCGCCCGGCAGCACGACCTTGCGCTGGGCGGCGTCGAACGCCGACGGGTCGGCGGCCTCCATCACCTCGACGCGCCAGTGCTTGGTGCCGTGGGTGGCGCAGCTGATGTAGAGCCGCCACCGGCCCTCGGGCGTGCGCACCAGCGCGGGACGCTCCAGGGACTCGGTGTCGGCCTCCTCGCGGGTGATGGTGTAGATCGGCTCGAACCGCTCGCCGTCCAGGGAGCGCGCGACGCGGACCGCGTAGCCGCGTCCCTCGCCGATCGGCCGCCGGAGGCGGTAGGCGAGGTAGAAGACGCCATCGCTGTGGACGGAGCTCGGGGCCCCGACCCAGTGGCCGGGCTCATCCCCGGGAGGGGCGAGGACGAGGACCGAGCGGTCGGGCCGGAGAGCCGGCAGGGCGCTTCGCGGGTCGTTTTCGTTCATCGGCACGTCGAAACAATAGACGGGAATCGGGGGTGATGACGAAAGATTGGCCGGTCATAGGGGGTGCGAGTCACCCCAGAGTGCTCCCGGGGCCACCCCGGAGTCCCCACGATTCCGGCATGCGCCACCGTCCCGAGCGGCGGCTGCCTGGTCACGGCCGTCGCTCAGGAGACCACCGTGCCGACGAGATGGCCGACGCCGAAGGTGACCGCGGCCGCCGCCGCGCCGAGCGCGAGCTGCCTGGCGCCGCCGAACAGCGGCGAGCGGCTGGTGAGCCGCGCGACCAGCGCTCCGGTGGCGAACAGCGCCACCGCGGTGAGCGCCACCGCCACGGCCACCGAGCCGACGCCGAACAGGAACGGCAGCAGCGGCACCAGCGCGCCCAGCGCGAAGGCCAGGAAGGAGGACCCGGCCGCCTTCCACGGCGAGGGAAGGTCGTCGGGGTCGACGCCGAGCTCCTCGCGGGCGTGCACCCGCCAGGCGACCTCGTCGTGCCGGTGCAGCTGGCGGGCCACCTCGCGGGCCAGGTCAGGGGAGAGTCCGCGGGACTCGTACAGCGCCGCGAGCTCGCGCTCCTCGGCTTCGGGGTTCCGGGCGATCTCCCGGCGCTCGACGTCGATCTCCGCGAGCGTCATCTCGGTCTGCGAACGAACGGAGGTGTACTCGCCGGTGGCCATGGAGAAGGCTCCGGAGACCAGGCCCGCGAGGCCGGCGATCGTGACGGTGTGAGCCCCGGCGCCGCCGCCCACGACCCCGGCGATGAGCGAGGCGTTGGACACCAGCCCGTCCATGACGCCGAACACCGCCGGCCGCAGCCAGCCGCCGGTCACGTCCCTGTGGCTGTGGTGCACCTCGGCGGCGTGGAGGGGAGCGGAGGACATCGCGTTCCTTTCGGGCGGTCTGCCCACCGGATGGGCGCCGGGACCGCCGGCGCCCTGCACATGGACGCCTGCTCGAAGCCGCTGTCGTCCGTGGCCGATCGTTCACGCTAGCCAGCCGGGACGCCGGTGTCAAAGGACGGTAAAGCCCCCGGCGGCTCAGTCGGTGAGGGCGTCCTCGGGGGAGCTCCGCCCAAGGGCCGCCAGTTCCTCCAGGGCGCCTGCCAGCACCTCCGGCGGCGGTGAGGCCAGGCCGACGCGGACGGCGGGCGGCGCGCCGTGCGGCCCCGCGGCGAAGGACGCGGCCGGGGTGACCGCGATGCCCCGGCGCGCGGCGGCGGCGACGAAGGTCTCGGCGTGCCAGGGGCGCGGCAGCTCCCACCAGCAGTAGTAGCCGTGGGGGTCGGCGCGCACGGCGAACCCCGCGAGGGCGCGGGCGGCCAGGCGCTGGCGGGCCGCGGCGTCCTCGCGCTTGGCCAGCACGACGGCGTCGACGGTGCCGTCGATGGTCCAGCGGGCGGCGGCCTCCAGCGCGAAACCCGTCGCCGTCCAGGCCCCCGACCGCAGGGCGGCGGCCATCGGCGCCGCCAGGCCGGCGGGGGTGACCGCGAAGCCGGCCGTCAGCCCCGGGGCCAGTCGCTTGGACAGGCTGTCGAGCAGGATCGTGCGCTCGGGGGCCAGCGCCGCGAGGGGCGGCTGGTCACCGGCGTGCAGGAACGCCCAGACGGCGTCCTCGATGGCGTGCAGTCCGAGGTCGCCGAGCGTCTCGGCCAGTTCCTGGCGCCGGTGGGCGGGCATGGTCGACGACAACGGGTTGTGCAGGGTCGGCTGGAGGTACACCGCGCGCAGCGGGGCGCCGCGGTGGGCGGCGGCCAGCGACTCCGGGACCAGCCCCTTCTCGTCGCAGGCCAGCGGGACCAGGGTGACGCCGAGCCGGGCGGCGATCGTCTTGACCATCGGGTAGGTGAGGGCCTCGACGCCGAGCCGCGCCCCCGGCGGCACCAGCGCGGCGATCGCCGCGGCGATCGCCTGCCGCCCGCCGGCGGCGAACAGCACGCGGGCGGGGTCGGGCCGCCAGCCGCCCCGGGCCAGCAACCCGGCGGCCGCGTCCCGGGCCGCGGCCGTCCCTTGTGCGGGCATCGGGCGCAGCGCCGAGCCGAGCACGTCCGGGCGCAGCATGCCGCCCAGGCTTCCGGCCAGCAGGGCCGGCTGCCCGGGCACCACCGGATAGTTGAGCTCCAGGTCCACGCGCGACCCGCCCGGCTCGACCAGGGCGCTGCCTGGAGAGCGGCCCGGGGCGCGCACGAACGTCCCGCGGCCCACCTCTCCGGCGACGAGGCCTCGCTTGGCGAGCTCCTGGTACACCCGGCCGGCGGTGGAGGCGGCGATGCCGCGCCGCCGCGCGAAGAGCCGCTGGGGCGGCAGCCGGTCGCCCGGGCGCAGCCGGCCGGCGGCGATGTCGGCGGCCACGGCGTCGGCGATCACCCGGTAGTCCTCCATCGGACCCCTATCGATACGAAGTCAACATTGCACCGAGGGCAATTTACCCTATTGCACCGATCGACGTGTCCCACCTAGCATCGCGGCCAGGCCCGGACGTCACGGGCGCCGTGGGAGGGGAGCAGCGATGGGGACGACGGCCGAGGTCAACGGGATCACCGTCGCCTACGACGACGAGGGCGAAGGGGCCCCACTGGTGCTGGTCCACGGACACCCGTTCGACCGGTCGATGTGGGCGCCGCAGGTCGCCGGCCTCGCCGGCCCGGCATGGCGGGTCATCGTCCCCGACCTGCGCGGCTACGGCGGCAGCACCGTCGTCCTCGGCATCACGCCGCTCGCGGTCTTCGCCCGGGACATCGCCGCCCTGATGGACCACCTGGGGGTGGACGAGGCCGTCATCGGCGGGTTGTCCATGGGCGGCCAGATCGTGCTGGAGTTCCACCGGTTGTTCCCCGGCCGCGTGCGCGGGCTCGTCCTGGCCGACACCTTCGCCCAAGGGGAGACCGAGGAGGGCAGGAGGACGCGCAACGCCATGGCCGACCGCCTCCTCGCCGAGGGCATGCGCCCTTACGCCGAGGAGGTGCTGCCCAAGATGGTGGCCCCCTCCACGATCGCGACGATGCCCGAGGTCGCCGCCCACGTGCTTCGGATGATGCGGGACGCGCCCGCCGAGGGCGCGGCCGCGGCGCTGCGCGGCCGGGCCGAGCGTCCCGACTACAGCGCCATGCTCGCCGCCGTCGCGGTGCCCGCGCTGGTCGTGGTGGGACGCCACGACGAGTTCACCCCGGTCGCCGACGCCGAGTTCATGCACCGCCGCATCCCGCGCTCGACGCTGGCGGTGATCGAGGGCGCCGCGCACATGCCGAACCTGGAGGCGCCCGCCGAGTTCGGCCGCGCGCTCGACGAGTTCCTGTCCACCTTCGCCGCGGCGACGCCTGGTCCGCCCGTCCGGCCCGGTCCCGTTGGCGGCTCCTGAGCCCGCCGTGCGACTCGGCGCCGGCGAATCCGGCGACTCTGGCGCGGATCCGGTGAATCCGGGGTTCCGGCCGCCGCCGCCCGGCTCCGGCCCTGGCGGCGCCGGCACGGCGCACCGGCCCCGGCGGGGACGGCCGGTGGTACACGGTGGTCGGCGGGGCGGTGAGAATGGGACGGACGACCGGAGACGGGGCCGGTCACCGCCCTTCGCGCCCGGCTTCCCCGAGCGGCCCGACGGCCGGTCGCCGGCACGGCCCAACGGAGAAGAGACGACCATGGCCGACAAGCCGGTGCTGACACCAGGCCCCGACCACCCCATCACCGTCGAGCGCACTCCCGGCCGCGTCGTGGTGTCGGCGGGCGGGCGCGTGCTGGCCGACACCCGTGACGCCCTGACCCTGCGCGAGGCGGACTACCCGCCGGTGCAGTACATCCCGCGCGAGGACGTCGACATGGGGCGGCTCGAGCGCACCGAACACGCCACCTACTGTCCCTTTAAGGGCGATGCCTCCTACTACAGCCTCGCCGAAGGCGGTGAGAAGGGCGTCAACGCCATCTGGACCTACGAGACCCCCTACCCGGCCGTCGCCGAAATCGAGGGCCACCTCGCCTTCTATCCCGACCGCGTCGCCATCGAGGAGCACCCCGCCGGCTGACCGCCCCACCGCGTCCCCGCCCCGGCGTGGCGCCCGGCGCGCGGGTCCGCTCAGGCGGCGGCGCGGTCGGTGTTCTCTGCGGGCGGGCGCCGAGCCAGTGAGCCGGCGCCCAGGAGCACCGCGGTCATCGCCACGGTCACCAGGACGAAGGAGATCGGCAGGCTGGTGACGGACGCCACCCCGCCGATCATGCTCGGCGCGACGAAGCCCGAGCTGTAGCTGATCGTGGCGACCCCGGCGACGCCCTCGCTGGGCGTGCGCCCGGCGTTGCCGGCCGCCGCGAACACCAGCGGCACCACCACGGCCACCCCGAGCCCGATCAGCATGAACCCGGCGATGGCGGGCGGCGGGGTGCGCGCCGCCACGACCAGCACCCCGCCCGCCGTGGCGAGCAGCCCGCTGAGGCGCACCGAGACGACCGGGCCGACGCGGCGTACCACCAGGTCCCCGCCCAGTCGCCCCGCGGCCATGGTGAAGGCGAACCCGGTGTAGGCGAACGCCGCGACGCCGGGGGAGGTGCCGGTGACCTGCCGAAGGTAGACCGCGCACCAGTCCTGGGCCGCCGCCTCCCCGAAGACCGCGCAGAAGCCGACCGCCCCCAGCACGAGCAGGGGCCGGGACGGCAGCACGAACCGCGCCGGAGCGTCCTGACCCGCTGGGGCGCGCACGTCCAGCAGCCATGGCCCGGCCGCCGCGCCCACGACCAGCAGCACCGCGGCCATCGCGGCGAGGTGGACGCGGGCGTCCACTCCGGCGTGCGCCGCCGCCACCCCCACCGCGCCGCCCGCGAGCCCGCCGACGCTCCACATTCCGTGCAGGCCGGGCATGATCGAACGGCCCAGCCGCTGCTCGACCTCGATGCCCTGCGCGTTCATCACCACGTCGCACATGCCCGCGACCGCGCCGTACACCAGCAGGGTGACCCACAGCAGGGCCAGACCCGGCGCGAGCGCCGGCAGGGCGAGCATGACGCACCACAGGGCGATCAGCAGGCGGGTGGCGGGCCGGACCCCGACGCGGTGGGCGAACCGCCCCACCATGGGCATCGTGACCAGCGAGCCGACGGCCGGAGCGAGCAGGACGAGCCCGAGCTCTCCGGGACCGGCGCCCAGATGCTCCTGCAGCCAGGGGATGCGGGTGGCGAAAGAGCCGGACACCGCGCCGTGCACCGCGAAGGTCACGGCGATGGCCACGCGGGCGCGCCTGACGATGCCCCGGTCCACGGCAAGAACCTAGCAGAGCCCCCCGCGCCGGCCGGCGCGAGGTGATCATGGCGTCGCGGGCTCGTCCCGGCGGGCCTTCGCGGCGGGGGCGGGACTACGCTTCTGGGGACGGTCCCATGGGGACGGCACGCCGCTCCGGGACGGGGCGGGGCCGCCTTGACGGGCGAATCTGGTCGCTGGGAGTGTTGCGGCATGTTGGATGTGGCGGTCATCGAGGATCCGGCGGCGGCCGAGGTCTCGCTCGATCCGGTGCGGGCCCGTCTGCTGGCCGAGCTGGCCGTCCCCGGGTCGGCCACCATGCTGGCGGCCAAGGTCGGCCTGCCGCGGCAGAAGGTGAACTACCACCTCAAGACCCTTGAGCGGTACGGGCTGGTCGAGCTGGTGGAAGAGCGGCGCAAGGGCAACGTGACCGAGCGCGTGATGCGCGCCACCGCCGCCTCCTACGTCATCTCGCCGGTCGCGCTCGCCCCGGTGCAGCCCGATCCCTCCCGGGCGCCCGACCAATTGTCGGCGCGGTGGCTGCTGGCGGTGGCCTCCCGGCTGGTGCGCGACGTCGGGCAGCTGATCACCGGGGCGGCCAAAGCGCGCCAGAAGGTCGCGACCTTCGCCATCGACGGCGAGATCCGCTTCGCCTCGGCCGCCGACCGCGCCGCGTTCGCCCGCGAGCTGGCCGAGGC
>NZ_JBEXGT010000059.1:0-46632 GCF_040607475.1 Sphaerisporangium sp. NPDC005288
GCCCTCGATGGTGGCCCAGGTCCAGCCTGACCGCGCCGTCACGGTCACCTGGGGGCGCGCCCGCAGGTTGGCCGGCCCGGTGAACGCCCGGGTCGCCGCCGGGGAGCCGGCGGGACGGGGCCGCTGCGAGCCGTCAGCGGGACGGGTCGTCTCCACGTCATCGAGGAGGCCGGCCTCGCGGGTCGTCCGGGGGCCGTCGAGCGGGCGGGTTCCGGCGGGCGAGGCGGACCGGGCCGGCGACGTGGGCGGGGCCGGCGACGCGGGTGAACCAGGGAGGGCGGAGCCGGCTCCGCTGGGCCGGGTGTCGTCCATGTCGTGGCCGGTGAGGGCGCGCAGCACCTGTTCGGCGGCGGGCCGGGCGGCGGGGTCCTTGGCCAGGCAGGCCAGCAGCGCCGGGCGCAGCTCGTCCGGCACGCCCGACATGTCGGGCTCGTGGGTGGAGACCGCGACCAGCAGCGCGGGCACCGTCGCCGCCGAGAAGGGCAGGTGCCCCGTGGCGGCGTACACCATCGTGCAGGCCCAGCCGAACAGGTCGGACGCGGTGCCGGGCGGGTGCCCGGCGAGCTGCTCCGGGGCGATGTAGGCGGGCGTGCCGATCAGCCCGGAGGCGGTGGTGGCGTGGTCCAGCGCGCGGGCGATGCCGAAGTCGATCACCACCGGTCCCTCGGGGCCGAGGATCACGTTGGCCGGCTTGAAGTCGCGGTGCACCACCCCGGCCCGGTGGATCGCGGCCAGCGCGGTGAGCGTGGCGACCGCCAGCCGCTGCAGCCCGCTGCCGGAGCGCGGCCCGTCGCGCGCCACCGCCTCCGCCAGGGACACCCCGGGGATGTACTCGCTGACCACGAAGGGGCGGCCGTTGACCGTGCCGACGTCCAGCACCCGCGCGGTGCAGAACGCCGCGACCCGCCGCGCCGTCTCGACCTCCCGCACGAACCGCCGCCTGCTCTCGGCGTCGCCCGCGGCCCTGGTGTGCAGCACCTTGACCGCCACCTCGGGCCCGGCGGCGCGGACGGGCCCGGCCTCCTCGGCCCGTCCAAGGTAGACGGTGCCCTGGCCGCCCTCTCCGAGCACCGCGCTCAGCAGATAGCGGCCGACGCGCTCGGGATCTCCCGGTTCAAGGCCACGCCCGCGCACGGCCCACCTCTTCGGTCGTCTCGGCATTCGGGGTGCGAGGGCTCACGATAGGGCCTGCCGGCCGGTCGGTGAAGTGCCGTCGCCCATCCGGTCCGGCACGGCCGCGGCGACGCCGGTCCCGGGCGCTCGCGAGCGCCCGGGCGGCAGGCGTTCAGAGGCAGGGGAGGCCGAGCTGGGTCAGCATCTCGAGCTGGTCGTAGTAGACCCGCTGACTGGCGATCAGGCCGTCCTCCATGGTGCGGACGTCACAGCCGCGGACGGCGACGCGCCGGCCGGTCGGCTCGGCGACGTGGCCGGTGGGCAGGAGAAGAGGGCCGGTGTGGGTGCTGGTGAGCGTCCACTCGGTGACCACCATGTCGCCGCACGCGCCCTTGTCGTGGAGCGTCACCCTGATGTCGGGGAACGCCTCGTGGTAGAGGGCGAAGTAGGAGGCGATCTCCTCGTGGCCCTCGGCGACGCCACCAGGGCAGACGTAGGTGGCGCGCCGGTCGAACAGCCGCGTCGCCGAGGCGAAGTCGGCGGCGTTGAACGCGGTCACCAGCTCGTCGGTGGGTTCACGGTCGTCGGACACCGTCGGGCTCCTTGCGTGGGGTGATGCGCCGGCGTCAGGGGGCGCCGGTCGTGGGGAGGCGGCACGTGGCCGTGCGGCCGTGGTGCGGGCCGCCGCGGGGGCGTCGCGACGCTCAGGCGCGCCAGCCGGAGGTCTGGGGCAGGGCGCCGAACCCGGCCACGCCGGGCGGGTCCCCGCTGGTGGGCGGAGAGGAGTCGCCCATGTCCAGCAGGGGCAGGTCCAGGACGAAACGCGCGCCGCGTGGGGAGTCCTCGACGCGCAGCGTGCCGTCGTGGCCGTGGGCGATGTCGCGCGAGATGGCCAGGCCGAGCCCGCTGCCGCCGGGTTCGAGGCGCCGCCCGTCCTCCAGGCGCACGAAGCGCTCGAACACCCGCTCGCGATCCTGGTGCGCGATGCCGTCGCCGTCGTCGGTCACGGCGACCACGGCCCGGTCACCCTGGCGGCCGACGGTGACCTCGACCTTGCCGTGGGCGTGGCGCCGGGCATTGGCCAGCAGGTTGTCCAGCACGCGGACGAGCTGGATGCGATTGCCGTGGACGGTGATGTCGCCCTGGGCGCGGACGCGGATCGGCACGCCGTCGGCCGGAAGGGTCGCGATGGCCTCCCGCACGAGCATCGCCAGGTCGACCGGCTCGTGCTGGGCCGGGGTGCCCGAGCGGAGCCTGGCCAGCACCAGCAGGTCCTCGACGATCGTCTCCAGCCGCTGGGTGAGCGTGAGGGCGTCGCGGATGGTCTGCCGGGGGTCGACGTCGCCGGGGTAGAGCACCGCCTCCTCCAGCCGGGCGCGCAGCCCGGCGAGGGGAGTCCTGAGCTCGTGGGAGGTGGTGGAGGCGAACCGGCGCTGCTGCCTCACCGCCTCCTCCAGCCGGGCCAGGGTCTGGTTGGCGGTGCGGGCGAGCAGCGCGTACTCGGTGCGGCCGGGCGGTTCGGGCACCCGCATGCTCAGGTCGCTCACCGTGATGTCGGCCATGGTCGCGCGGATCGCCGCGACCGGGCGCAGGGCGCGGCCGCCGACCCACCAGTTGCCCCAGGCGACCAGGGCGCTGGCCAGCAGCACACCGGTGGTGGTGACCAGCTCCAGGCGGTGACCGGCCAGGATGCTCGGCTGGGTCGTCCCGCTGTAGACGAAGTGGGACTCGCCGCCGAAGATCTCGCTGGTGTCGAGCGGGGGGAGGCGGATGACGGTGAACATCACGCAGCCGCCCTCCGGCCGGCACACGGTTCCGTCCTGGATGCGGTTGTCCTTCGGCGGGCGGATGGTGCCGAGGGGAGGACGACCGGCCGCGGCGGGGCTGGCCATGACCACGCGCCCGTGGTCGTCGACGAGCTGCAGCAGGTCGATGCGTCCCTCGGGCGCCGGCCGGGGGATCTGGCCGGGCGCCATGGAGCCGACCCAGTTGGTCGCGGTGCGTTGCGCGTCCCGGAAGACGCCGGCCTCTATCCTGTCGGTGACCAGGAAGTCGATGCCGGCGCCGATGATGGCGAGGAAGATCAGGCACGCGCTGCCGATGATGAGCGTGGACCGCGCCCGCATCGACGCCGGGAGAAGCGACAGCCGCCTGGCTTCCAAGAGGTGGCCTCCCTCACGTAATGTAAAAGCCCAGGTCAGGTCAACTTCGACGGTATCCGTCGAACTGCTGATCAAGCAATGAAGGCCCCATATCCACACCAAATACAGGCCTGCCCATTACCACCACCAGAACCGAACTTTCCCGGCGCGGCCGTCCAGGAGGAGGCCGAGACGGCGGTTCAAGCGAGCGACGACCGCGCCGGACCGGGCCGGCGGGCAGGGGGCCCCGGCAGGGCGCCCCGGCGGGGCGTTTCGCGGCGGGCATTTCGGAGACGACCACGTGCTCGGTGTCGGCATGCGCGCCGCCGCCCACCGCGCCGAGCCCGTATAGCGTCGGGCCGCCCGCCCCGGCGGTCAACCGCCGTGGTGGAGCGCCCATGACCAGTCGGTTATGCCGAAGGTTCGAGCGATGTCCGGAATTCCGGCTCGATCGGCTCAGCGGGACTGCTGACAAGCGAACCGCGGAGCATCCCGGCGGGGGCCCTTCACGGAAGGGAGAACTGCGGCTAGCTTGCCGGGGAGCACCATCTCGGGAAGTCCTGTCACGGCACAAGGGAGAAGCTGAATGCGCATCACCCTCCGCGGGGGAACAGGCGTCGCCATGGCGATCGTCGCGCTCGTCCTGCCCATGGCGGCGGCCGGGCCCGCCGCCGCCGATCCCGATCCCGCGCGGCTCGCCCAGACCGCGAACGGGCCGGCGGTCAAGCGGCACCTGCAGAAGTTGCAGCAGATCGCCGACGCCAACGGCGGCACCCGGGCCGCGGGCACCCCCGGCCACGCCGCCTCGCGCGACTACGTGGCGGGCGTGCTGAAGAAGGCCGGCTACAAGGTGACGATCCAGCCGTTCGAGTTCCCGTTCTTCAAGGAGAACTCCACGGCCCTGCTGGAGCAGATCTCCCCGGAGCCGAAGGTCTACGCCCCCACCCCGCCCAACGGCAGCGGGGTCGGCGAGTTCGCCACGATGACCTACTCCGGCTCCGGCGCGGTCACCGGAACCCTGCAGAACGTCGACCTGACCCTGCCGCCCGCGCCGTCGCCGAGTTCCACCTCCGGCTGCGAGGCGAGCGACTTCGCCGGGTTCACCCCCGGCAACATCGCCCTGCTCCAGCGCGGCACCTGCGACTTCCGGGTGAAGGCCCAGAACGCCCAGGCCGCCGGCGCGACCGCCGCGATCATCTTCAACGAGGGCCAGCCGGGCCGCACCGCCACCCTGCAGGGCACCCTCGGCACCCCGCTCACCATCCCGGTGGTCGGCGTGAGCTTCGCGGTGGGCCAGGAGCTCTCCTCGCCCGCCGGGACGGTCGTCCGGCTGAAGACCGACACCACCAGCGAGTACCGCACCACGCACAACGTCATCGCCGACTCCAAGTACGGCGACGCGAACAAGGTCGTGCAGTTCGGCGCCCACCTCGACAGCGTCGTGGCCGGGCCCGGCATCAACGACAACGGCTCGGGCAGCGCCGCGATCCTCGAGGTGGCCTCGGTGCTCGGCAAGATCCCGACGCGCAACAAGCTGCGGTTCTCGTTCTGGAGCGCCGAGGAGCTCGGGCTGCTCGGCTCCGAGCACTACGTCGCCTCGCTGGCCCCCGCGGAGCTGGCCAAGATCAAGCTGTATCTCAACTTCGACATGGTGGCCTCGCCGAACTACGCGCTGAAGATCTACGACGGTGACGACTCCGACGCCACGGGCGCGCCCGCCGGCCCGGCGGGGTCCGCGGAGATCGAGAAGCTCTTCGAGAAGTACTTCGACACCCTGCGCCAGGGGCACGTCGGCACCGACTTCGACGGCCGCTCCGACTACGGCCCGTTCATCGAGGCGGGCGTCCCGGCCGGCGGGCTGTTCACCGGCGCCGAGGGCGTCAAGACGGCCGACGAGCAGGCCAAGTTCGGCGGCACCGCGGGACAGCCCTACGACTCCTGCTACCACCAGGCCTGCGACACCGTCGCCAACATCAACGACAAGGCCCTCACCCTGAACACCGGCGCCATCGCCACGGCCGCGGTCGTCTACGCCTTCAGCAGTGACCTGCCCGGCCCGGACACCCGTCCGGCCACCGCCGCCCGCAGGACCCTCGCGGCCCCGGCCATCGCCGATCACCTGCCCGCGGCCCGGTAACGCGCCGAGCGCGCCCGCGGCCGATCACCCGGCCCTGTCCCTCGCCGCGGTGAGGTGCCGTGCGACCGTCTCGGTCGCGGGCGCCTCACCGCCGCGAGCGGGTCACAGGCCGTAGGTCTCCAGCAGGCGCAGCCAGATCTCGCTGACGGTCGGGAACGTCGGGACCGCGTGCCACAGCCGGTCCAGCGGCACCTCGGCGGTGACGGCGATGGTCGCGGCGTGCAGCAGATCGGCGGCGCCGGGCCCGACGAAGGTCACCCCGAGCAGCACGCGGCGCTCGGTGTCCACCACGGCGCCGGCCCGGCCGCGGTAGCCGTCGCCGAGCAGGTAGGCGCCGGTCACCGCGCCCAGGTCGTACTCGACGGCGCGCACGGGGAAGCCCTCGGCGCGTGCCTGGGCCTCGGTGCGGCCCACCGCGCACACCTGCGGGTCGGTGAAGACCACCTGCGGCGCCCCGTAGGCGTCGGCGGTGTCGCGCAGTGAGGGCAGGTCGTCGCGCTCGCCCCTGGCGCGGGCCGCGATGACGTCGCCGCAGACGCGGGCCTGGTACTTGCCCATGTGGGTCAGCAGGGCGCGCCCGTTGATGTCGCCCACGGCGTACAGCCAGCCGCCCTCGACGCCGGTGGCGCGCATGCTGTCGTCCACCTCCACCACACGGTCGGCGGGCAGGCCGACCGACGCGAGGCCGAGGCCGTCCGTGGCGGGGCGGCGGCCGGTGGCCACCAGCAGCTCATCGGCCTCCACCGGCGGGCCCGAGGTCAGGTGCACGGTGACCGGCCCGCCGGGGACCGGCCGCTCGACCCGGACGACGCCGGTGCCGGTGCGCACCTCGATGCCCGAGGCGGCGAAGGACTCGGCGACCAGGTCGGAGGCGAACGGTTCCATGCGCGGCAGCAAGCGGTCGCCGCGCACCAGAATGGTCGTGCGGGCAGCGCCGAGTCCGTGCATGGCCTGGGCCATCTCGCAGGCGACCACGCCGCCGCCGATGACGGCCAGCCGTTCGGGGATGGCCTTGACGGCGGTGACCTCATGGCTGGTCCACGGCTCGGCCTCGGCCAGGCCCGGGACGGGCGGAACGGCCGCATAGCTGCCGGTGGCCAGCACGACCGCGTGCCGGGCCGTCAGGAGGCGCGACCCGCCCCCGGGCTCGGCCACCCGGACGCGCAGGGGCCCGTCCAGGCCGCCCCACCCCCGCACGAACGTGGCGGGCACCCCCTCGATCCAGCGCACCTGCCCGGCGTCGTCGTAGTGCGAGACGGCCTCGTCGCGGCGGGCCAGGACGGCGCCGGCGTCGATCGGGCCCACCTCCAGCCCGGGCATGCGGCGCACCTCGGCGGCGAGCTCCACCGGGCGCAGCAGTGCCTTGCTGGGCACGCAGGCCCAGTAGGCGCACTCGCCCCCGGCGAGGTCGCCCTCGACGATGGCCACGCTCAGGCCGCCGCGCCCGGCCCGTCCGGCGGCGTTCTCACCGGCGGGCCCTGCGCCGATCACGATCACATCGAACTCGTCCGGCACGGGTCCTCCCCTTTCCTGGTCGCGAGGGAGAAGACCATCATGCCCGCTCAGGAAGCCGGCGAGATCGGCAGGGTGCCGCCTCCCGCCGATCGATCACCGCGCCTGATTCCGAGGACCGGCAGACACGCGGCCACGCCGGCGAGTTCGACGTCATCGCGCCTGCCGGGGAGCCATCGCTCGCGTGTCAGCAGCCACCTGTTCAGTTCGGCGGGCTCGCCGCGCCGGGTGGCCCGGCCGCTTCCGTTGGGGCGGTAGCCCACTGCCGCCGAAACGCGGTTCGAGGCGTGGTTGTCGACGAAGGCCTCGCTCTCGGCCTCGCGGGCGCCGAGCCCTTCGAAGGCCAGATGCAGGACCGCCTGCCGCATCAGCCTGCCCAGGCCGCGCCCGCGCATCTCGGGGCTGAGCCACGAGAACGTGGTGACCGTGCCGTGCACGGAGAAGTCGACGCCGATCAGGTCCTGCATGCCGACCGGCTCGTCGTCGACGACCACGACGAAGTACAGCCGCCAGAAGCCGTCATCGACCCTTCCACGGCCGGTCCAGATCCTGCGCAGCCAGGACCACTCACGCTCGGGCCCATCCTTGTACAGCGACATCGGGTCGTCGAACGGCCACGGAGCCTGCGTGGCGACACCCTTGCGCACCGTCGGCACCAGGCGCTCCAGCAGTGCGTCCGTCGCCCCGAGCAGTGACAGCCCGGGCATGCGCACTCGCACGTTCAACGGCGGATATGACGACACGGTCTCCGCGGCGCTCGACATGGCTGGCACCGTAAGAGACGACACTTTCCACCGCAACCGATATATCGGACCTCAGGACACGGCCTAGGCGAGCCCGGGGCCGGTGAGGCGGCGCTCGCCGCCGGGGACCAGCACGAACACCTGCCAGTTGTAGTAGGCGTAGTAGGCGCGGACGTCGCGCTTCATCGCGCGGGCGTGCAGCAGCACGGCGTCCACGTACGCCTGGGAGTGGTTGTAGGCGTGCAGCGCCTTGCGGTAGTCGCCCGGCGCGCCGGAGGCCCGCAGGTAGTTCGCGGCGGCCGCGACGGCGTCGCCGGTGTCGTGGATGTCGCCGCCCATGCCGTACGCCCGCCAGGTGGCCGGCATGAACTGCATGGGGCCCTGCGCGCCCGCGGAGCTCGCCGAGCGCACCCGGCCGAACTTGGTCTCCACGAGCATGACCGCCGCCAGCACCTCCCACTCCACGCCGAAGCGTCGCCCGGCCTTCTTGAAGTGGCCGAGCAGGACGTCCGCCGGCAGGGGGTCGCGCAGCTTGAAGCTCACCTTGCCGGTGACCGGGTGGGCCAGCGACAGCAGCTCGCGCACGGCCGTGGCGTCGTCGCGGGCCTGGGCGGCGACCGAGGGGGTCAGCTCGGCGAAGGCGCGCTCGGCGGTGGCGGGATGGCGGGCGGCGTACCGGCACAGGCGCTGGTGGTACAGGGTGAGCAGGACGACGTCCTCCGGCGGCCGGCCGTGCCCGGGGTCGCCGTCCTTGGTCCAGGAGCCGATGGCCGCGCGCATCGCCCGGGTGGTCCGGTCCAGGGCGCGCGCCAGCTTGCGCGGGTCCTGCGGGATCGCGGCGTCCGGTCGGGGCGGCCCGGACGGCGTGCTCGACGCCGTGGTCGCGTCCGGGGACGGCGTCGCGGCGCCGGCGGCGGACGGAGGCGGGGAAGCGGCGTCCGGAGCGGTCGATGCCCGACCGCATCCCGTCGTCGCGGCCAGCGCCACCGCGGCGGCCGCGGCCAGCGTCACCACCCGGCCGGCGCGGCCGGGACCTCGCGCGTCACCCGTGCCCTTCCCCATAGTGATCCAACCTACAACCGGCGCCGCGGCGGGCGGTGCGGCACGCCGTCCTGAATGGCGCGGCCCGCGGCGGGTAGGCGAAGGGAGTGAGAGGGCGGGGGCTCTCCGGACGCGGGAAGGGGGAAGACCGTGACGGGCCGTGCCGACGCCAAAGGCGCAGTGGGCGCCGCCCGGGACGGAGAGGGCTACGACGCCTCGCCGTACCTGCCCGGCGAGGACGACCTGCGCGCCCTGAGCGAGGCCGCCGCCGGCTGCCGGGGCTGCCCGCTGTACCGGGACGCCACCCGGACCGTCTTCGGCGAGGGGGACCCCGGCGCGCGCGTCGTCCTGGTGGGGGAGCAGCCGGGCGACCAGGAGGACCGGCGCGGGCACCCCTTCGTGGGGCCGGCCGGCGGCGTCCTGACGCGGGCCCTTGAGGAGGCCGGCATCGACAGGACCCGCGCCTACGTCACCAACGCGGTCAAGCACTTCAAGTTCACGGCGCAGGACCGCGGCAAGAAGCGCATTCACAAGCCGCCGACCCTGCGCGAGATGGCGGCCTGCCGGCCGTGGCTGGCCGCCGAGCTGCGGGTGCTGCGGCCCGACGTCGTCGTCGCCCTCGGCGCGACCGCCGGCAAGGCGCTGCTCGGCCCCTCCTTCCGGGTGACCAAGGAGCGCGGCGTGCTGCTGCCCTTCCCGCCGGCCGGCGACGGCGCCGGGGCGTGGGAGGGGGCGTTCGCGCCGGAGGAGGCGCTGCTGCTGGCGACCATCCATCCATCGGCCGTCCTGCGCGCGCAGGACCGCGAGGCGATGTACGCCGGGCTGGTCGCGGACCTGCGGGTCGCCGCCGGCGCCCTGCGGTGATCACCGGGGGCTCCAGCGGCGCGCCTTTTCCGGTCATGGCGACCTTATAGGGTGGGAACGTGATCCATGATCGGGCGTCGAAGTACGACGGCGGCACGCCGGCCCGGCTTCTGCCGCACCGCCCGGATCCGCGGATCCCTCGCCACCCCGGAACCGCCCGGATCCGCGGCTTCCTTGGAAACCACCCGGATCCACCGGTCTCCGTCGGATCTGGACGCGGGTGTCGCGACGGCTCCGGGAGCACAGGGGCGCCGCGGGGCTATGACGCCCGCTCGTAGCGGCCGGCCGGGCGGGTCAGGCCGAGACGCCCGCGCAGGTCGGCCGTCTCGTAGGCGCCGCGGAACGCGCCGCGGGCCCGTAACTCGGGCACCAGGCCGCGCGTGATCGCCGTCAGGTCGTGGGGCAGCACCCCCGGCCGCAGGCGGTAGCCGTCCAGGCCGGCCTCCCGCCAGGCCAGCAGCAGGTCGGCCAGCGCCTCGGGGGTGCCGCTGAAGACGAAGGCGTCGGACTCCAGCTCGGCGCCGTCGAGGTCGTCCAGCCGCTCCTTGCGTCCCGGACCGGCGCCGGGGCCCTCGAGGAAGACCACGATGTCGGCGAGGACGCGCAGCGCCGGCCCGGTGCGGCCCACGGCCGCCTCGGCGGCCCGCACGCGGCCGACGACGGCCTCGGCGTCCTCGCGGTCGCGCGGAGTGACGTACACGACGTCGGCGCCGCGGGCCGCGAACTCGTAGGGCAGCGTGTCGTGGGCGAGCACGGTGACCAGGGGCTGGCCCTGCGGCGAGCGCGGGGTGATCGACGGGCCGCGGACGCTGAACCACTCGCCCTGGAAGTCGATGTAGTGCAGCCGGTCGCGGTCGATGAACCGGCCGGTCGGCACGTCCCTGATCTCGGCGCCGTCCTCCCAGCTGTCCCACAGGCGACGGACCACCTCCACCGCGTCCGAGGCCTCCTCCAGCAGCCGCCCGACGTGCGCGGTGACCGCCGGGTCGGCGAGGTCCAGCGGGGGGAAGACGCGGCGGCCGAAGTGGGCGGCCTCGTCCGGGCGGGCCGACACCCGCGGGCGCCAGCCGGCCCGCCCGCGGCTGACGTGGTCCAGCGAGGCGATGCCGATCGCGACGTGGAACGGCTCGGTGTGGGTGGTGCTCGTCGTCGGCACCAGCCCGATACGGGAGGTCAGCGGCGCCAGGCTCGAGGCCAGCAGCACCGCGTCGAGCCGGCCGCGCACCTGGTCCAGGCGCTCGTCCTGCCCGTCGAAGCGGGAGGACTGCAGCGCCAGGGAGTCCTCGAAGGTCACCCAGTCGAGCAGGCCGCTTTCGGCCTCCAGCACCAGCTCGGCCCAGTAGCCGGCGGTGAACAGCCGGTCGGGGCGGACGCCCTCGGCCCGCCAGGCGGCCGGATGCCAGCCGGCGCCGTCCAGGGCCACGGCGAGATGCAGCGTCATCGGGTCTCCTTCGTCAGGCCGAGGTGGTCGCGCAGGGTGGGTCCTGTGTAGTCGGCGCGGAAGACGCCCTTCTCCTGCAGCAGCGGGACGACCTTGTCCACCAGGTCGTCCAGGCCGCCCGGGGTCAGGTGGGGCACGAAGATGAAGCCGTCGGCGGCGTCGGTCTGGACGAAGGTGTCGATGGCGTCGGCGACGGTCCGCGGCGTGCCGATGAAGGTCTGCCGCGCGGACACCTCGATGACCAGCTCGCGGATCGACAGGTTCTTCTCCTGCGCGAGAGCCCGCCACTTGGCGGCCAGCTCGCCCCGGTCGCGGCGGAACTGGGCGCGGCCCTTGGACACCTCCTCTCCGAGGTCGGGTTCGAGGTCGGGCAGCGGGCCGTCGGGGTCGTACGCCGACAGGTCCCGGCCCCAGACGGCCTCGACGAAGGCGATCGCGGTCTGCGGGCCGACCTGCGCCCGCCGGATCTCGGCGGCGTACTCGCGCGCCTCCTGGTCGGTGTCGCCGAGGACGCACGTCACCGCGGGGAGGATCTTCAGATCCTCCGGCCGCCGCCCGTACGCCGGGAGGCGGCGCTTGACGTCGGCGTAGAAGGCGCGGCCCTCCTCCAGCCGGGAGTGCCTGCTGAAGATCACGTCGGCGTCGGAGGCGGCGAACTCGCGACCCTCCTCTGAGTCGCCGGCCTGGATGATCACTGGGTGGCCCTGCGGGGGGCGGGGCACGTTGAACAGGCCCGTGATGTCGAAGTGGCGGTCCCGGTGCCGGAACGGGGTGACGCCGCCCGGCCGCAGGAACCGTCCGGAGGCCGGGTCGGCGACCACCGCGTCCGGCGCCCAGGAGTCCCACAGCTCGCGCGCCGTCCGCAGGAACTCGGCGGCCCGGGTGTACCGGTCTCCCTCGGCCAGGAAGCCGCCGCGCCGGAAGTTCTCGCCGGTGAAGGCGTCCCAGCTCGTCACGACGTTCCACGCGGCCCGGCCGCCGCTCAGGTGGTCCAGCGACGCCAGCCGCCGCGCCACCTCGTACGGCTCGTTGAAGGTGGAGTTGACCGTGGCGGCCAGCCCGAGGTGGGTCGTGACCGCCGACAGCGCCGCGAGGACGGTCAGCGACTCGGGCCGCCCCACCACGTCCAGGTCGTGGATGCGGCCCTTCATCTCCCGCAGCCGCAGCCCTTCGGCGAGGAAGAAGAAGTCGAACTTGCCGCGCTCGGCCGTCCGGGCGAGGTGGCGGAAGGAGTCGAAGTCGATCTGGCTGCCGGAGCGTGGGTCGGACCACACGGTGGTGTTGTTGACACCGGGGAAGTGGGCGGCGAGGTGGATCTGCTTGGTCATGGGCCTTCCTGACGAGGAGTCCGGAGCGGGAACGGCGCCCAGGCGCCCGGTGGGGGAGGGCGGTCAGGCGACGACGAGCGCCTCGGCGGTGAACTCGCGGCCGGCGACGATCTCGGAGACGAACCCGTCCGGCCCGACCGGCCGGTCGCCGATCAGGGTGACGCGGTGCAGGGTGCGCTCGACGTCGAGGTGGTCCAGGTCGGAGGGGGCGAGGTGGGCGGTGGCGCGGTTGTCCCAGAAGGCGACGCTGCCGTGCTCCCACCGGAAGCGGACGGTGTACTCCGGGCGGGTGATCTGCTCGTACAGCAGTTCCAGTACGCGGCGGCTCTCGTGGGAGGACAGGCCGACGATGCGGTCGGTGAAGCCGGGGTTGACGAACAGGGCCCGTTCCCCGGTCTCGGGGTGGACACGGACCACGGGGTGCACGGAGACCAGCAGGTTGTCGTTGATCCGCTTGAGGAGCCTGCCGTCCTCCGCGGCGGCCTGCTGACCGGCCAGGAAGCGGTGCTCGGCTCGCAGCCCGTCGGCGAGCCGGCGCAGCGGGTCCGACAGGCCCTCGTAGGCGGCGACCAGGTTGGTCCACTGGGTGTCGCCGCCGAAGGCCGGGACGGTCTCGGCCCGCAGGATCGAGGCGGCCGGCGGGTTGACGGCGGCGGTGACGTCGGTGTGCCAGCCGGAGTAGTAGGAGTACTGCCGCGTGCGGTACAGCTCGCGGTACTGCTTGCCGTACCGCTCCTCGTACCGGCGCGGGTCGATGGTGAGGATCTGCGGAAACTCCTCCGGCGGCGCGTCCTCGTGCGGGTGGGCGTGGGTGAGGTCGCCGAACCGCCGGGCGAAGGAGATCTGGGCCGCATGGTCGAGGGTCTGCCCGCGGAAGAACACGACCTTGTGCGCGAGGAGGGCCTGGCGGATCTCCGCCACCGTCGAGGGGTCGAGCGGTCGGGAGATGTCGATGCCTCGGATCTCGGCGCCGATGTGCCCGGCGACGCGGCGGACGTCCAGGGTGGTGGTCGATGGCATGAGCTTGGGCCTCCATGAGCTCTGGTGGCGCGGGCCCGGGGTCGCGGACCGGCGCGGTGAGGTGCGGGGCCGGTACATCGACCTTGTGTCATTTTCCCCTATAAGTCAATAGGGAATACATGGAATATGCCGGCGGTCCCTCTCGGAGGCGGGGCCCGCGTGAGCGGCTCCTCAGGCCTGGGCCAGCGTCAGCAGCCCGGCGCCGACGAGCGCCGCCGCCCACATGCGGTCGACGTTGAACCAGGCGCGGCGCAGCACCGTCAGCCCGGCCACCTCGTACACCACCAACGCCACCACGCCGGCGACCGTGAACATGGCCAGCGTGTGCAGCGCCGCCACGCCGAGGTCGCCGGCCAGCGCGTGCGCCAGATGCCCGGCGTACCCGCCCGTCATGCCGTCCATGCCGTGGACGCCGTTCATGCCGGACATGCCGGGCATGCCGCTGTGGGCGTCCTGGCCGGTCTGGACGCGGGTGAACAGCGGGACGAGCATCAGCCCCGCGCCGTGCGCGGAGGACATCAGGAACGACCACGCGGCGAGCTGCGGCAGCGACAGCCGCATGCCCACCCAGCGGAAGTGCCGGTTGGACAGCAGCCGCCACAGGCCGAAGACGACGAGGGCGGCGCCCCCGGCGATCGACAGCGCCGTCGCCGTCACCAGCGAGCCGGTGACGGCGACGGCGAGCGCGACCAGCGCGACCGAGGCGAGGTGGCCGGCCGCGATCGCCGGCAGCGACCACGCGAGCCTGCCCCTGCTGTGCTCCTGCAGGCCGCGGGCCACCGCGAACAGCCATCCCATCGCCGGGTTCAGGCCGTGGAAGGCGCCGAGCAGGAGCGCCGCGGTGATGGTCACGGGTAGCAGTAGGAGTCGGAGGAGGCGTCGCCGCCCTGAAGCCGCACCTGGTGGGGACGAAGGCCGCGGAAGTCGTCGCCGTGCGGGAAGAAGCGCTCGTCGAAGGCGAACGTCCCCGCATCGATCTTGGCCATCCAGGCGCCCACCCCTTCAGGGTAGAACTGGTCGTCCCACGCCCCGTACAGCGAGTTGGTGAGGTAGACGCGCCGGCCGTCCCGGCTCACCTCGACCATCTGCGGGCCGCCCCGCAGAGGGACGTCCGGCGCGGCCGGGTGCGCCTGGGTGCGGGCGATGCCGCCGATGCGCAGGGAGCCGATCTCGACCGGCGTGAAGGGGTCGCTCACGTCGTACTGCTTGATCTCCCCGGTGCCCCAGCAGGAGACGTACAGGCGCCGGTCGTCCACCGACAGGTCGATGTCGGTGATCAGCGGAGGCACGGCGCCGAACGGCTTGAGCAGGTCGGGCAGGTCCTCGGGGTCGGCGGGCTCGGCCGGGATGTCGATGACCTTGCGCGCCTGCCAGCGGCCGTCCTCCTGGAACCACGTCCACACCGACGCCGACAGGTCCTCGACGCTGATCACGACGCCGGCGAACCCGTAGGTCCGCGTGGGGTCGTGCGCGGGGCGCAGTTCGAGCGCCATCTGGTACTGGTCGCCGAGGTCCACCTCCTGCACGTGACGGCGCTTGCGCAGGTCCCAGAAGTGCAGCTTGTGGCCGTACTGGCGGCCGAGGAGCAGCTCGCCCACGACGCCGTTCTCGATCATCGACGGGGTGCCCCACTCGGAGGTGACCAGCACGTCGTGGTTGATGTGCCACCAGAAGTCGTAGGCCAGGTACTGCGGCCCGCGGTCGCGCTCCCACCGGCCGAGCACCTCGAACGACAGGTGGTCCAGGACCGCGATGCCGCCCGGGCCCTCCTGGCCGTCCGCCCCGCCGAGCGCGGAGACGTACAGCCCCTCCGGCCCGCAGTGGACGGTGTGCGGGCGCGAGTACCCGGCGCGCCTGGCCAGCTCCTCAGGCTCGATCACCTTGACGATCTCGGGGCTGATCCGGTCCTTGGTGTCCAGGATGTAGATGCGCGAGGAGCGCAGGCCCGGCACGACCAGGTAGCGGCGCTCGACGTGCGGGTGCGGCGCGTACGGGCACAGCGCGCTGCTGCAGGCGTTCCACCCGAAGTGGTGCAGCTCGTCGCCGGTGTTGGGCAGGTCGGTCCAGCCGACGACCTTGCCGTAGCCGGGCGACGCGGGGTCGGTGTCCACGACGGCCATGGCATCGGGCCTTTCGGCCCGCCGGTCGAACGCGGCCACGTAGGCGAGCCGTTCCGCCGGCGCGGTCGCGGCGTCTCTCGGCGACGGGTAGAAGGTCGGGTCAGGAGTCCAGAGTGCCATGCCCCCATGATTCCGGCATTGCCTATGGAGTCAATAGGTAATCTACCGGTGACGGCGTGTCGTCAGTGCTGGTGACAGGACATTTCTATGTATATCCGGTAGGAAATATTGACTTGGTCGGCCCCGCCGTCGTAGGTTCGATCTATGGGCCAAGGGCTTTACCTCACACGGCGCTCGCACGTCGACTTCGGCCACCTCGCCAGCGCGCAGTGTCGCTGATCGCGCATCGCGGGCATCCTTCACACCCGCCCACACCGGCGAGGGGCGCGTGCGGCCAAGGTGCCGCCGCGATCCCACCTCGCGCCTCCGCGTGGCCGACGGTGTCCACGCCTTCCACCACCCGTGTCACCTCCGAACGACCGTCCCTTCCGGCATGCCCCGCCCGCGGCGCGGCCTCGCGCGAGCATGCCCTTCCTCCATGAGGCCTTCCGTGATCAGACGCAGACACGCCCTTCTCCCCGTTCTCCTCGCCACGACCCTGGCCGCGTGCGGCTCGGCCTCCGGCGCCGCCACGCCGGGCGGCCTGGAGCTCACCGAACTGCGCTACCAGGGCAGCGTCGGGGCCGTCAGCTTCCCCGAGCTGGCCGAGGAGCTCGGCTACCTCGCCCCCATCAAGCTCAAGTGGATCGGCAACACCATCTCCGGCCCGCAGGACATCCAGGCCGCGGCCACCGGCCAGACCGACTTCGGCGGCGCGTTCGACGGCGCCATCGTCAAGCTCGCCGCCGCCAAGGCCCCGATCAAGGCGGTCGTCGGCTACTACGGCAGCGACAAGGACAGCTACGTCGGCTACTACGTCGCCGGCGGCTCGCCCATCAAGGGCCCCCGTGACCTGATCGGCAAGAAGATCGGCGTCAACACCCTCGGCGCCCATCTGGAGGCCGTGGTCAAGGAGTACCTCAAGCGAGGCGGCCTCACCCCGCAGGAGATCGCCAAGGTCGAACTGGTGGTCGTCCCGCCGGTCAACACCGAGCAGGCGCTGCGCCAAGGGCAGATCGACGTGGCCGCGCTGTCGGGCATCCTGCGCGACAAGGCCCTGGAACGCGGCGGCATCCGCCCGCTGTTCAAGGACATCGACCTGTTCGGCCCGTTCACCGCGGGCAGCGTCGTGCTCACCGAGCGGTTCATCCAGCGCAACCCGAACACCACCCGCAAGTTCGTCGCCGCCTTCGCCAAGGCCGTGGAGTGGACCCAGACCCACTCCCGCGAGGAGGTGGTCGCCGAGTACAAGAAGATCATCGCGGCCCGGGGCAGGAACGAGGACGCCGGCGGCGTCGCGTTCTGGAAGAGCAGCGGCGTCGCCAACAAGGGCGGCGTCATCGACGCCAAGGAGTTCCAGACCTGGATCGACTGGCTGCAACGCGAGGGCGAGATCAAGCCGGGCCAGGTCAAGGCGGCCGACCTCTACACCAACCAGTACAACCCGTTCGCGAGCGGGAGCGCCTCATGAGCCCGGCCGGCCGTTCCGTCGCCGTGACGGACGCCGTGACCGCCCTTGCCACGGGGGACCGCGCCCGGACGAAGATCGAGATCCAGGGTGTCGGCAAGACCTTCGAGGTCAGAGGATCGGACCAGCCGTTCACCGCGATCGAGGCCATCGACCTGGACGTGCGCGAGGGCGAGTTCCTCACCCTGGTCGGGCCGAGCGGCTGCGGCAAGTCGACGCTGCTCGACCTGATCGCCGGTCTCACCGCGCCCACCACCGGACAGGTCGTCATCGACGGCCGCGCGGTGACCGGGCCGGGCCTGGACCGCGGCATCGTCTTCCAGCAGTACGCCCTGTTCCCCTGGCGCACGGCCCTCGCCAACGTCGAGTTCGGGCTGGAGGCCAAGGACGTGCCGCGCAGGGAACGGCGCGAACGGGCCCGCCACTATCTCGACCTCGTCGGGCTCGCCGGGTTCGCGCAGCGCTACCCGCACGAGCTGTCGGGCGGCATGCGCCAGCGCGTCGCCATCGCGCGCAGCCTGGCCTTCGACCCCGACGTGCTGCTGATGGACGAGCCGTTCGCCGCCCTGGACGCCCAGACCCGCGAGTCGCTGCAGGAGGAGCTGCTGCACATCTGGGAGAAGACCGGGAAGACCATCGTCTTCATCACCCACGGCATCGACGAGGCGGTGTACCTGGGGCGGCGGGTAGCGGTGATGACCTCCCGGCCCGGCCGGATCAAGAAGATCATCGACGTGGCGTTCGGCTCGCGCGAGGGCGACCTGCGCGCCGACCCGCGGTTCGGCGAGTACCGCCACGAGATCTGGACCCTGCTGCGCGACGAGGTCGCGGCGGCTCAGAAGCAGGAGCGGACCATTGGCTGACACCCTCGCCGCCCGCGGCGCCACTCCGCGGGCGGCGTCCCAGAACCCGGCCCCCGGCGCCACCCCGCGGGTGACACCCAAGAACACGGCCCCCGCCGCGCCTGCGCGGAAGCGGCGGGCCGGCGGCGGGCTGGTGGCGCTGCTGGCCCGGCGGTCGCTGGCGCTGGTGCTGCTCGCCGCGACCTGGGAGCTGTTGCCCCGCACGGGCGTGGTGGACCGGGTCTTCGTGCCCCCCTTGTCGGAGGTCCTGGCCGCCTGGTACGACCTGCTGGCCGGCGGGCAGCTGCTGGAGCACTTCCAGGCGTCGCTGATCCGCTCGGTGTCGGGGTTCGGCCTGGCCATCGTGCTGGCCATCCCGCTGGGGCTGGCCATCGGCTGGTACCGCCCGGTCGCCGACTTCCTCACCCCGGTGCTGGAGCTGTTCCGCAACACCTCGCCGGTGGCCCTGCTGCCGGTGTTCATCCTGATCCTGGGCCTGGGCGAGACCTCCAAGATCACCTTCATCCTGTACGCCTGCGCCTGGCCGATCCTGCTCAACACCATCGGCGGCGTCCGCACCGTGGAACCGCTGCTGATCAAGTCGGCCCGTTCCATGGGGCTCGGCCCGCTGCGCCTGTTCCGCAAGGTCATCCTGCCGGCCGCCGTGCCGGCCGTCTTCACCGGCGTCCGCCTGGCCGGGGCCTACTCCATCCTCGTGCTGCTGTTCGCCGAGATGGTCGGCGCCAAGGCCGGGCTCGGCTACCTCGTCCAGGACGCCCAGTTCAGCTTCCGCATCCCCGACATGTACGCGGGGATCATCACGATCTCGGTGCTCGGCGTGCTGTTCAACCTGCTCCTGCTGACCGTGGAGCGCCGCTTCTCGACCTGGAGGACCTCCGCATGACCGCCCGCACGCTCCACCTCAACGCCTTCCTCATGGGCGTGGGCCACCACGAAGCGGCCTGGCGCCACCCGCGTACCGAGCCCGCCCGCCTCACCGACGTCCGCCACTACCAGCGGCTCGCCCGCATCGCCGAGCGCGGCCTGCTGGACTCGGTGTTCCTCGCCGACGGCCTGGCCCTGCAGGGGAACGTCCGGCACAACGCGCTCGGCGGCCTGGAGCCGCTCACCCTGCTGGCGGCCCTGGCGGCGGTGACCGACCACATCGGGCTGATCGCGACGGTGTCCACCACCTACAACGAGCCGTTCCACGTCGCGCGCAAGTTCGCCTCGCTGGACCACATCAGCGGCGGCCGGGCCGGATGGAACATCGTCACCTCCGCGAGCGAGGCCGAGGCCCGCAACTTCGGCATCGAACGGCCCGCGCACGCCGACCGCTACGCCAGGGCCACCGAGTTCCTGGAGGTCGTCACCAAGCTGTGGGACAGCTGGGAGGACGACGCGGTCGTGGGCGACCGGCACAGCGGGACCTACGCCGACACCGGGAAGATCCACGCGCTGGACCACCAGGGCGTCCACTTCCGGGTCGGCGGCCCGCTGAACACCTCCCGCTCGCCGCAGGGCCACCCCCTGCTGGTCCAGGCCGGGTCCTCCGAGGACGGCAAGGAGTTCGCCGCCCGCTTCGCCGAGGCCGTCTTCACCGCCCAGCAGACCCTCGCCGACGGCCAGGAGTTCTACGCCGACCTCAAGGCGCGCGTCGCCGGGCACGGCAGGCGCCCCGAGGACGTGCTCGTCCTTCCCGGCATCTCGCCGATCATCGGCTCCACCGAGCAGGAGGCGCGGCGGCTGGAGCGCGAGCTGGAGGAGCTGATCATCCCCGCCTACGGGCTGGCGCAGCTCGCGCACCTGGTCGGCATCGACCTGCCCGAGGAGGCGCTGGACCGGCCGCTGCCGGAGGTCCCGCTCGAGACCGAGGGGGCGCAGAGCCGCCGCAAGCTCGTCATCGACATCGCCCGGCGCGACGAGCTGACCGTGCGGCAGCTCCTCGGCCGCCTCGCGGGCGGGCGCGGGCACCGCGTGGTGACCGGCACCCCCGAGCAGATCGCCGACCAGATCCAGACATGGTTCGAGAACGGCGCGGCCGACGGGTTCAACATCATGCCGCCGATCCTGCCGGACGGCCTGGAGCGCTTCGTCGACCACGTCGTGCCGGAACTGCAGGCCAGAGGGCTGTTCCGCACCGCCTACGACGGCCGCACCCTGCGCGGCAACTACGGCCTGGCACGGCCCGCCTCCCGCCACGCGGCCGGCGACTCCGGCGAGCGCCTCGGCGTGGCGGTGGCGTCATGAGCGTCCCCGTGGCGCTGGTCGGCAACCCCCGCCCCGGGTCCAGGACGCTCACGGCGGCGGTCGCGGCGGCCGAGGCGGTCGGACGGCGGACCGGGCACCACGGCCCCCCGCGCGTCGTGGACCTGTCCGAGCTCGCGCCGCTGCTGCTCACCGGCCCCTCGCCCCAGGTGGAGGCGGCGCTGGAGACGGTGGCCGGGGCCGGGGTGCTGGTGGTGGCCAGCCCCACCTACAAGGCCACCTACACCGGCCTGCTGAAGGTGTTCCTCGACCGCCTCCCCCCGGGCGCCCTGTCCCGGACGGTGGCGCTGCCCCTGCTCGTCATGGGCGACCCCCGGCACGCGCTGGCCGTCGAGCTGCACCTGCGCCCGGTGCTGGCCGAGCTCGGCGCGCAGGTGCCGACCCCCGGTCTGGCCCTGCTGGAGTCGCAGATCCCCGATCTGGAGGCGGCGCTCGCCGGGTGGGCCGACCGGGTCGCGCCCCAGGTGGCCGCGACGTCGCGGGAGAGGGCGGAGATATGACGGAGACGGTGCCCGCTCAGCGCCCGCCGTTCCGCCTCCCCAGGCGGGACGACGGCACGCCGCCCACCGGCCCGGCGTCCGCGCGCCCCGATGGCACGGCGCCGGGGTCGGTGGACGAGGAGACGTTCCGGCAGGCGCTCGCCGTGCACGCCGCGGGCGTCGTGGTGATCACCGCGCAGAGCGAAGGCGTGCCGGTCGGGCTGACCGCCACCTCCTTCTCCTCGGTGAGCCTGGACCCGCCGCTGGTGTCCTTCTACGTCGCTCAGGAGTCCACCACCTGGCCGTGGCTGCGCTCGGCCGACCACTTCGCCGTCAACATCCTGACCGGCGACCAGGCGGAGCTGGCGGCGCGGTTCGCCCGCAAGGGCGTCGACCGCTTCGCCGAGCCGACGCGCTGGCGGCCCGGGCCGCTGGGCGCGCCGTTGCTGCAGGACGTCTCGGCGCACCTGGTGTGCCTGCCCTACGACACCTTCACCGTGGGCGACCACGTGCTGGTCGTCGGGCTGGTCGCCGAGGCAGGGGTCTACCACCCCGGCCACCCGCTGCTCTACCACCAGGGCCGCTTCGGCCGCTTCACCACCCACCCCTGACCGCCCGCCGGCCACCGTCCAGGGGAGGTCAGGGCCCGCCGCCCGACTCCCGCCTCCCGATGACCAGCCCCCGCCGGTCCGGCTCACGCCCCCGGATCGGCGGGCGGCTCGCCGCCGGCCGCCCCGCCGCCCGTCACAGGCGGGGCGGCCGGTCCGGCGGACGCCCCGCCGGCATGGCCCGCGGTGCGGCGATGGGAGCCTCGGACGGCCGGGTCAGGGCGTGGAGCGGCGCCCGCGGAACAAGGAGCGCCACCCGGACCGTGTCCCGGCGGGTGGTTCGTCCAGGGGCTCGGTGGCGGCCGGCGTGTCCGGGGCGGGCTCTGCAGGGCGGCGCTCGCGCCAGTCACCGACGACCTCCTCGACGTCGAAGGGCATCAGGTTCAGGGGCGGGCCGGACAGCGCCTTTCTCGTGCCGTCGAGGATCTTCGCGTTGATGCCGGCGATGATCTCGCGCACCTCGGTCTCCGAGCGGGCCCGCGCGGCGGCGGCCAGGGCGTCCTCTGCCTCCCTGCGCAGGGCGAGCGAACCGGGCAGCGGGAACCTGAGGTTCTCCTCCTCCAGCTTGCGCTTGATCCACCACATCTCGTCCTGCGGCTCGCCCTGGCCGGGCAGGGGCTTGCCCGCGCCCGGCAGGTCGTCGAACAGGCCGCGTTCGGAGGCCTCACGGATCTGGCGGTCGACCCACGTCTCGAACGGAACTCCCCGCGGCTTGCGCTCCGTCACAGGCTCGCCTCCACGTCCTCCACCCGGCTCCCTGTCACCATAATCGGCCCGGTGTCCGGGTCACGCGGTGGGTTCGCGGCCGAGGCGCGACGTAGAGGCGGACCCGAGCGCGGCCCGCGTCAGGCGACCGCGGGCTCGTCGATGAGGGCGACGCGGACGGCGGCCGGGTCCTCGCCGCCCAGGGGGACCGCGAAGACCACGGCGCGCCCGCGGGCGGCGTACACCACGAAGCGCAGGCCGTCCTCATCCCAGGTCTCCCGCACGTCCGAGCTCAGCCGCGCCGAGGCCGAGCAGTACGCGGGACTGCGGTAGAGCAGGCGCAGGGTGACCTCCAGCGGCACCTCCTCAGGTGAGGGGACGGCGAGCGGCCTGCGCAGCCGCACCAGCAGCCGGCGCAGCGGCATCAGCCAGGCGTGGTCCAGTTCGGGCGACAGCGCCAGCAGCGCGGCGGCCTCGGCGACGCCGAGGGCGGCCAGAGGCGCGTCGACCGGGTGCGGGCCGGCCCAGACCGCCGCGACGCTCGCGGCCAGCAGCAGGCCCGCGCGGGCGAAACCGCGCAGGTCGACCGGCCTTGCGTGCGCGCCGAGACACCCGCAGGACGACATCGGCGCGGCGCGGCGCGCGTAGGCGAGATAGGCGAGGAACCCGGCCGACAGCGCCGCGGCGGCCGCGCCCTCCGCGGGCACGGCCGGCGGGAGCAGCAGCGCCGCCGCCACCGCCAGTTCCAGCACCCCGACCAGGCGAAGTGCCGGGACCGCGCGCGCCGCGCCGACCAGGCGTGCCAGCGCGGTGCGCCCGGCCTGCGCCCGCGTCCGGCGGCCGAAGAGCTTCAGCACGGCCGCCCAGACGAGGAGCGGGCCGATCACGTACGGCTGCAGCGCGGCGATCCCGTTCACAGGCGCTCCTAGTGGGGGGAGAAGACGGTGGCGATGTCGACCTGGTTGGTGTCGGGACGCCAGGCGCCCAGCACCTGGACGTGCTGGCCGACACGCAGCAGCGAGAGATCGGCCGACGGCGGGGCGTCGGAGTAGACGGCGACCGACTTGCCCGGCACCTGGTGGCAGACGATCTCCTGCCCGTTGTGGTCCAGGTGCAGCCGCTCGCTGGTGATGTTGCGGACGTGGCCCTTGATGTTGACGATGTTCAGCCACACCGACTCCGCGGCGAGCACGCCGTCGGGCATGCGGACGCCCCGCGCGTACAGGCCGTCGCCGGGACGGGCCTGGTCGAAGGCGACCGGCCCGAGCTTCCACAGGCTGGTTCCGTCGACGACGCGGATGCGGTGGAACACCATGTTCGAGCCCAGCACGAACAGGGTGTTGTCCTTGACGGAGCGGATGCGGCCTTCGGCGAAGTTCGGGTCGGGCGCGCCGGGCACGATGTCGGGCGCGGCGGCGCCGAAGGCCGCCTCGGGGCCGAGCGAGCCCATCGCGGTCGCGGCGAGCACTCCGGCGCCGCCGCCGAGCACGGCGGACTTGAGCAGTTGCCTTCTGCTGGTCATCGGCGGACTCCTAGGGAACCGAGATCTCGGCCGGCCGCAGGCCCGCCGACAGACTGGCGATCTTGCTGAAGGCGGCGGGGGTGAGGTCGAGCAGCCGGTTGCTGGCGCAGGTCGCGCCGCAGCAGCTGCGCTCGCCGCAGAACAGGTCGGTCTGCGGGCCGCAGTCGGCGATCGAGGTGACGACGCTGGTGCCGGTGCACAGCGCCGTCGTCCGGTGCGTGAAGCCGCAGGTCCGGCGGGACAGGCTGACGCCGCAGCTGTCCGGCCGGGTGATCGACAGGCAGGCGTCGGAGGTGTTGGGCCAGGCGTGTTGCATGCTGCCGGAGTTGCAGGTGCCACAGGCGCCGTGCCCGGCGCTGCTGCACGGCCCCCAGGCCGAGCCGCAGCAGAACCAGGACACCTCGCCCTGGACGGGGCCGAGCAGGTCACGGGGTGGGTCGGCGGACTGGCTGCGCGCCATGCGCGTCCTCCTAGGGGTTGGGATGCGGATCCCCCGTGTCAGGCGGTACGGCTGGTGGAAACTTCCTGACAACTCCCATGAATAACAGGTAATAATTCTCCGTCTACGACCAACTTTCGATCACTCGAAAGCTATGGAACCGCGCGGCGTCCCGCCCGCTCGGGCGGGGCGGGCGGGGCCGGGGCGGCTGTGAACACCCGCGTGGGACGGCCGCTCTCGCCGACCCCCGTGTCATTCCGGCCAGGTCCAGTGCGGTACCTCACGCAGCGGATGGAGCGCCTCGTCGGTCTCCGCGTGGGAGTTCTGGAGGGCGACGCGGGATCCGAACTCGACGTGCGAGCGGAGGGCCTCACGGAAGGGGGCGTCGGCGGGCAGGCCGGCGGTGTCCGCGGCGGTCATGTACAGCTCGACGAAGCGGCGGCGCTGCTCTTCGGTGATCTTGAGGCCGCGGTGGACGGCGATGATGTGCGGGAATCCGCCCATGTCCGCGGTGAAGTCGGCCGGTCCGCCGAAGGTCTCGGCGGTGAAGGCGGTGAGGTGGGTGACGTGGTCGGGCCGCCCTTGGCCGAACAGGGGGTGGAGCAGGGGGTCGGCCAGGACGCTGGTGTAGAAGACGTCGATGAAGCGTCGTAGCCCTTGCAGGCCGCCGGCATGCTCGAAGAGAGTGATCATGATTACAGCATTACGTGATTTCCTCCGGGTGTCCATGGCCGACGGCGGCGCCTTCGAGGCCTGCCGGGTGCGAAGGGCCGGGCCCGCGTCCGATCGCCGGCGCCGACGGCCGCCGGGGCGGAAGGGATCATGAGCGAAACCGCTCGTGCCCCCTGGCGGCCGGCCGCCAGGGGGCACGTGGGCGTCAGCCCAGGCGGGACTCGATGACCTCGATGATGCGCGGGCGCAGTTCGGCGGCGCGGATGACGGCGTCGACCGAGCCGACCTCGACCGCGCGCCGGATGTCGTGCACGCGGTCGAACTCCGCGGCCACCTCGCCCAGCTTCTCCGTCCGGACCGACGAGCGCAGTTCGTCGAGCTCCGCCGTCAGCGCGGCGCGGTCGGCGCCGGAGGCGGCCGCGGCGCGGGCCTCCAGATCGCGCACGCGCGGATCGGCCGCGGCGCGGGCGTTGACCTCGCCGGCGAACACCACCGCGGCGGCGGGGGCGCCGCCGAGCACCGAGGCGTACGAGCCCTCCAGCGCGAGCACCGTCATGTTCGGGTTCAGGGCCTTGGAGAACACCACGAACGCGCCGCCGTGGTATCGCGAGATGACGCAGAACACGATGGGCCCGCGGAAGTTCACGATCGCGCGGCCGATCTCCGCGCCGTACTCCAGCTGCAGCTTGCGCATCGACTCCGGCGAGCCGTCGAAGCCCGACAGGTTCGCCAGCACCACGAGCGGGCGGTTGCCGCTGGCCGCGTTGATCGCCCGCGCGGCCTTCTTCGACGAGCGCGGGAACAGCGTGCCGGCGGTGTAGGCGTCCGGGCCGTTGGTGGGCGGGAAGCCCCGCCGCTGCACCGACCGCGACTCGATGCCGAGCAGGCACACCGGGATGCCGCCGAGATGCACGTCCTGCACCACCGCGGTCTCCGCGTCGGCCATGCCCGCCCAGCGCTCCAGCACCGGGTGGTCCTGGTCGGACAGGGCCCGCATCACCGTCCGGATGTCGAACGGCTTCTTGCGGTCGGGGTTGACCTCGGCGGAGAAGATCTCGCCGACGGTGGTGAAGTCGCTGCCCGCCACGGCGTGCGGGAAGTCGGAGACGTCACGGTCGACGGGGTCGGTGGTCGTCGCCCGCCGCGGCCCCCGCTCGCCGGGCGCGACGTAGGTGTGGTCGTAGTGCGACATCAGCACCCCGCGCGCCCCGGCGAGGTCAGGCGCCCAGTACTGCGCCTGCCCGTTCGGGCCCATCACCCGGTCGTAACCGCCGATGCCGAAGTTGTCCTCGGCCGACACCCCGCCGGAGAAGTCCAGCGCCTGCTTGCCGGTGAGCACCATCGCCGAGTCCGGCGTCATCACCAGGATGCCCTTGGTGTGCATCAGCATCGTCGCCTCGGCGTTCCAGTACGGCTGCGCGCCGACGTTGATGCCCGTGACCACGATGTTGATCTCGCCGCCGTCCTGGGTGAACTCGACGATGCGCTTGAGCGCCGCGGCCACCCAGTCCATGTTCTCCGTGCCCGAGGTCATGGAGATGCGAGCCCCCGACGACAGCGCGTACCACTCCAGCGGCACCCGCATGCGCTCGGCGAGGTCCAGCGCGGCGATCACCCTGCGGCACTCGGGCTCCGACAGCGCGCCGAGCGACTTGGTCGGGTCGCCGAGCAGCACGACCCTGGTGACGCCCTGCGGGTGCCGAGGGGTCGGCGTGGTCACCACGCCCGCGACGATCGCCGCGGTGTTGCGCCCCTTCGGCCGCTCGACCGGCACCAGCGCGTGGTCCTCGTCCAGGTCGTGCTCGACGAAGTCGCCGAGCAGGCCGGTCAGCTCGTACGGGTACACCGTGTTGCGGCTGCTGGCGACCAGCACCTTCTGCCGGTAGTCGTCGATCGGCTCGACCGGCTCGTCCGACGGCTCGCCGATGGTCAGCTCGGCGCCGCCGACGGCGTCGAAGGAGATCCGCACGGCGATCTTCGTCAGCTCGCCGGTCTCGCGGTCGCGCTGCCGGCCGATGATCAGGATCTCCTCCAGCCCGGCGCCGGCGGTCGTCGGCAGCACGCGTCCGGCGAGCATCTCCAGCTCGGCGCGGGTGAGGTCGCTCGGCGGCCAGACGTAGACCACGATGCGGTTGGTGGTGAAGCGCTTCTTGGACGGGCGCCGCGCCTGCGCGCGGCGGATGGAGTCCAGGCAGGTGGCGATGGTGTCCTCGGCCGTCGGCAGCGCGAGCAGCCTGCCCTCGTGCTCGCGCAGCTCGGTCAGGTCGCGCACCTGCGCGAAGGCCACGAGCCGGTCGTCCGCGGGGTTCTCCCGCGCCACGCAGCGGAACAGGTAGACCTCCTCGTCCGACGACGGCAGCCGCGTGAGGTCGAACCCGCTCAGCCGCTCGAGCTGCATCCGCTGGGCGATGTAGGGGTGCAGGCCGCGGATCAGCCGCTCCTCGGTCATCCCCGCGGCCGACGGGCGGAAGGTGAAGTGGTGGTGCATCACCGCGCCGCCGCTGCCGGCGACGGTGGCGGTGATCCTGCGGACCTGCCCCGGCAGCGGGTGCGCGCTGATCACCTCGTGCAGCGCGGCGGCCATCGCCTCGGAGTCCTCCGGCTGCATCTCCCAGGCCAGGTAGATGTCGGCGTCGACGGCGTCCTCGCCGCTCGCCAGCTCGGCGAGCCCGCGCAGCGCGTCGCCCAGCGCCTGGAACCGCACCCCGGAGGAGACCAGGCACGAGCCCGCGCGCTCGGCGACCACGAACGTGCACCCGGCGACCTCGCTGGTGCGGACGGCGGTCAGCCCCTTGTTGCCGTAGTACCGCCGGGTCAGCACCTCCAGCATGACCGCGTTGTCCAGGTCGTCGCGGACCAGTCGCCGGCCGAGCAGCCGCACCAGCGGCTCGGTGCTGCGCACCATCTCGGCGACGCGCTCGGCGCGGTCGGGCGCGTCCGGGTGCTCGTCCAGGTGACGCAGGTGCCTGCGGACGTCGGCGTAGACGCGGGCGCGGTTGCGGCGCAGCAGCGGCTGGCCGAACCAGGCGAACACCACGCCGCGCGCCAGATCGCTGACCACGGGGAAGCGGACCTGCGTCGCGGCCACCAGCCGCTCCAGCGCCAGACCGGCGGGCTCGCGCAGCGTCTCGTCCGGCGGCGGCTCGCGCAACCAGGCGCGCAGCAACGCCGTCACCGCCGCGACGTCGGCGGAGGCGCGCTGCTGGGCGAGGAAGATGCGGAACACCGCGGACTCGAGTTCGGGGGAGCGGTCGAGCCCGCTGACGCCGTAGTGCCCGAGAGCCTTGGCGAGCTTGGCCTGGAAGGCCTCCGGCAGCCCGGCGCGCTCGACGTCCAGGCTCTGCAGGTAGGTGTGGAAGTACTCGCGGGCGCTGTGCACGTGGCCCTCGCGGCCGACGTCCTCGCCCGCCGGCCGGTTGCGGCTCAGCTCGGCCAGGTCGGCGAACACCCCGAGCAGTTCGAACTCCCCGGCCAGCGGCCGGTGGTCGTCATCGATGGCCGCGCGGCGTGCGGCGAGGTACTCCTCCAGCACCCGGCCCTCGTCGTGCGGGTCGACGTCGAAGCCGAGCAGCAGGCTGCGCAGGTCCTCAAGGCCCCGCCCGGCGCGTGAGCGCGCCGGGATCTCCCCGGAAGCGGCGGGCAGGTCCAGCTCGACGGACCCGGCGGCCGAGCCGGCCTCGGCCACGGCGCCGCCGTCGGCGAGCGGCTCCAGCCGCAGCAGCGGCGCCCCGGTCTCCACCTGGCTGCCCACCGAGACGGCGCATTCCTTCAGCCGTGCCCTGAACGGCGCCCGCAGCACCGTCTCCATCTTCATGCTCTCCAGCACCAGCACCGGCGCGCCCGCCTCGACCTCGGCGCCGACCGCGAGCGGCGTGGCCACGACCAGAGCGGGCGCGGGCGAGCGGACGACGCCGCCCTCGTCCCGGCTGACGCGGTGTGCCACCCCGTCCACCTCGACCAGGTGGATCGGCCCGTGCGTGCCGGTGAGCAGGCGGTAGCGGGCGCCGTTGACGATGATCTGCGCGGTGTGCCGGTCGAAGCGGTCGAGCTCGACGTCGGCGGTGCGCACGTCCTCACCGGCCTCCACGCCGACGCGGAAGCGATGCGGGCCGACCCGCGCGACGCGCACGCGGTAGCCCGCGCCGCGCAGCTTGAGGTCCAGTGGCCGTCCGCTCATGTGCTGCACCTGCGGGCGTCCGCCGAAGGCCGTCGACAGCAGCCGTTGCCGCTCGGCGCGCTCCTCCTCCTCGTAGGCCTCGATGGCGGCGGCGGCCAGAGCGACGGCGGAGTGCCGGTGCGAGACCAGCCCGCCCTCGGCGCGGACGCGGTCGATCCAGCCGGTGTCCGCGGTGGCCTCGATCACCTCGGGCCGGTCGAGCAGGTCGAGCACGAAGCTCTTGTTCGTCGCGCCCCCCTCGATGATCACCGTGGTCTGCGCCATCGCCCGGCGCAACCGGCCGAGCGCCTCGTCGCGGTCGCGGCCGTAGGCGATGATCTTGGCGATCATCGAGTCGAAGTCGGCCGGGATGGTGTCGCCCTCGCTCACCCCGGTGTCCACGCGGATGCCCGGCCCGGCGGGCAGGTCCAGCCGCGCGATGCGGCCGGGGGAGGGCGCGAAGTCGCGGTCGGGGTCCTCGGCGTTCAGCCGGGCCTCGACGGCGTGCCCGCGCTCCGCCGGCGGCGCGCCTTCGAGCCGGCCGCCGGCCGCCACGTGGAGCTGTGCCTTGACCAGGTCGAACCCGGTGGTGGACTCGGTGATCGGGTGCTCGACCTGCAGGCGGGTGTTCACCTCCAGGAAGGCGAAGCGCCGGTCGCCGGGGTGGTAGAGGAACTCGACGGTCGCCGCGCCCCGGTAGCCGACCGCGAGGGCCAGCCGCTCGGCCGACGCCTTGAGCTCGGCGGCCTGCTCGGGGGCGAGCACCGGCGACGCGGACTCCTCGATGATCTTCTGGTTGCGGCGCTGCACCGAGCAGTCGCGGACGCCGAGCGCCCACGCGGTGCCCTCGCCGTCGGCGATCACCTGCACCTCGACGTGCCGGGCGCCGGTCACCAGGCGCTCCAGGAACACCACGCCGCTGCCGAACGCCCGCGCGGCCTCCTGGCTGGTGCGCTCGTAGGCGTCGGCGAGCTCGGCCTCGTTCGCGATCACGCGGATGCCCCGCCCGCCGCCGCCCGCCGTGGCCTTCAGCATCAGCGGGTAGCCGATCTCGGCCGCCGCCGCCAGGGCGGCGTCCAGGCTCTCGACCGCGCCGCGGCTCCACGGGGCGACCGGCACGCCGACCTCCTCGGCGATCAGCTTCGCGCCGATCTTGTCGCCGAGCCTGCGCATCGCCTCCGGGCCCGGCCCGACGAAGGTGACCCCGATCTGCTCGCACAGCTCCGCGAACGCCGGGTCCTCCGCGACGAAGCCCCAGCCGACCCACGCGGCGTCGGCTCCGGTCTTCACCAGGGCGCGCTCCAGCGCCTTCAGGTCGAGGTACGGGCGCGCGGACGCGGGGCCCAGATCGTAGGCGACGTCGGCCTCGCGCACGAACGTGGCGTCGCGGTCGACGTCGGTGTGCAGGGCGACGGTCTCGATCGGTGCACCGGTCTCCGCGGCGATCTCCCGTACGGCGTGGATGAGGCGCATGGCGGCCTCACCACGGTTGACGATGGCGACACGTCTGAACACCCGACCGAGCCCTCCTGTAGACAACGATGTGCGCGCCGTCACGACGGCGGCCCCCCTGTAGTCTTCACCCTTCCCCCTGGCGGCCCGCGGCGCCATGTCGCTGACGACGAAGGCTGTGCCGCTCCAGTTGTGGGAGACGACCAAAAGCCCCTGCCGCCCGCGCTCGGCCGAACCACGGGCGAACGGAGCGACGGCCGCCTCCCGCCAGGTCGCGCCGCCCGGAGGCGACGCGGCCCCGGCGGGGACGTCCAGGACACTTTAAGCCGTGATCTTCGAGTCCGGGTCATGGCGGGCCCGAGCACGGTCATGGCGGGCCCGTTCCGCACCAGCCGCCGGTGAGGCCGCCGATAGGGTGTGCGGCATGGTTCGCCGGAGGGTCGTCGCCTGCGCCGCCGCCGCGGTGACGGTGGCGGCGGGGCTGGCGGTGCGGGGCGTGTTCGCGGGCGACGCGGCCAAGTACGCCGGAGACATGCTGTACACGGTGCTGCTCTACACCCTCGTGCTCGCGGCGGCCCCGCGGCCGCGCCCGCTCACGGTGGCCGCCGTGGCGCTCGGGGTGAGCTGGCTGGTGGAGTTCGCCCAGCTCACAGGCGTCCCCGCCGAGCTGGCCGCCCACAGCGCCGTCGCCCGTCTGGTGCTCGGCACGACCTTCAACCCTCCCGACCTGGCCTGGTACGCCGTGGCCGCCCTGCTGTGCTGCCTGGCCCACGGCGCCGCCATGGGCGCGCGGCGCCGGCGGCGGGCGCGGGAGGCGATCGTCAGGCCGGCCGATCCGGCGTGACGGCCCGCTTGACGAAGACGACGCCGTCGATCCGGCCGAGCCGGGCGGGGTCCAGCGGGAAATAAGCGAAATCGTGAGAGACACGGGGGACGGGGTCGGCGACGGCCCCGGCCAGGCGGCGGGCGTCGATGAGACCCCGGTCCCAGGGAAGCGCGGACAGCATCCCCTCGACGGTGTCGGGGGGCGGGGCGTCGTCGCCGACCGTGCCGAGGGCCGAGGCCAGGAAGGCGTACCGGTCGCCCAGGCGCGTCGCGGTGATCGCCCCGGCGCCCCACCACTCCAGCGGCCGGTCGCCGAAGGTCATGACGCTGCCGTCGCGCTGCAGGTGGAGGTTGTGGGCGAAGACCAGCGCCGGTCCCTGCTCGGCGACGGCGCGCAGGTTGTCGGCCATCATCGCGTCCCGCAGGGCCGACAGCCGCGATATCCGCGCCGGGGAGGTGTCGGCCATCCAGTGGTGGTAGCGGAGCAGGCCGACGGCGGTGCGCCCGTACAGCTCCGCCCGTTCCCTGTCCTTCGGGCTCAGCCGCGGCGCCTGCGTGTCCAGCAGGGTCACCAGGTCGTCGGCGAGCAGCCGCAGCCGCTGCGCGTCGGCGGACCGGCCGATCGACCGGGACGGGTCCATGACCGTGGCCTCGTCGGTCCACGGCTCGTCCGGGCCGAGCAGCGCGTCGAGGGTCTCCCTGGTGCAGGGGAGCGGGCCCTCCAGGAGGGCGTGGAGGGCGGTGAGGGCCTCGCGCGGGCTGGCCGCCCAGTACTCAAGGGGGCCGTCGATCCCGAAGAACCGCAGCTTCTCGTCATGCTCCTCGTTGTAGGCCCGCATCCAGCGCACGAGTTCGCGGTTGGCGGGGGAGGCGCCGAAGTCGTGGCTGAAGCCGCGTTCCATGACCTCGTCGAGCGCGCCCGCGCCCGTCGCGAGGTGGTCGTCCACCACCAGGCCTTTGAGGCAGTCGCTCTCGATGGCGAACGACCGGTAGCCCTCGTGCTCGACCAGGTGCCGGAAGATCTCGTTGCGCGACCGGCCGAGCTCTTCCACGAAGTGCCTCGCCTCGCCCAGGCCGAGCAGCAGCGGCTCGGCCGGGAGCGACCGCAGGAACGCCGAGACGGCCGCGCCGTCGAGCGGCCGGGCCGTGTCCATGATGTCCATTCCTTCAACGGTATCGTTGAACCCTCGGTGTAAACTTTCCCGTCGAAAGCCCTGTACTGTCGCGACGGACCTTCAAACGGTGATGCACCTATGAGGCCGGTGGACCTGGCACGCGAGCACGGCCTGTCCACTCAGGCGGTCAGGAACTACGAGCAGGCCGGCATCCTGCCCGCCGCCGGGCGCACCGTCCACGGCCACCGCGCCTACACGGCGCTGCACGCCCACGCCCTGCGCGCGTTCCTCGCCCTGGTGCCGGGGCACGGCCACCAGGCGGCCACCGCGATCATGCATGCGGTCGGCCGGGGCGCCACCGAGGAGGCGCTGCGGCTGGTCGACGAGGGCCACCGCCTGCTCCTGGACGACCGCCGCACCCTGCAGGCCGTCGAGGCCGCGCTCGGCGACCTGGCGCCCGTGCCGCAGGAGCGCGGCGACACCTTCATCGGCCCCTTGGCCCGCAGGCTCGGCGTCCGGCCCGCCACGCTGCGCAAATGGGAGCAAGCCGGGCTGGTGCGGCCGCGCCGCGACCCGCGCACGGGCTACCGCGTCTACAGTGCGGCCGACGTGCGGGACGCGCGGCTGGCCCACCAGCTCAGGCGGGGCGGCCACCTGCTGGAGCAGATCGCCCCGCTGATCGGCCAGGTGCGTGCGGCAGGAGGGGTCGCCCCGCTGGAGTCGGCGCTGCGCGACTGGCGTGCCCGCCTGTCCGCCCGGGGCCGGGCCATGCTCAGGGGCGCCGCCGCCCTGGACGCCTACCTCAGCGCCCGCGAGCAAGCGAGTGGCGGCCCGCCGCCGCCCTAGCCGCCGTCGGGCGGCCCTGGGTCGCATGGAACGTTCGCCGTGCACAGCATGATCTCTACGGTCGGAAGGTCCGCGACGCCGGTCAGGGGCGGGCGCCGCGGAAGCCCAGGGCGCCGGTGTAGGTGTGGGTGGGGTCGGTGATCTTGTAGGTGAGGGTGAAGGTGGTCACTCGGTCGGCGGTGAGGGTGGTGGCGTGCAGGGTCCAGGTGCGGGGGCCGACTGAGGCGCGGAAGGTTCCGTTTCGGGTGGGGGAGAGGGTGAGGGAAGGGGTGTACGCGAAGCCGGTGAGGCGTAGGGCGCAGGACCGCTCGGGGCAGGTCGCTTCGAGTGCGATCGGATGGTCGCCGCGGTGGCGGGCGGCCGTGTTCTCGAGGTCCTGCTGGAGGGGGTAGGTCTGCGCCGGAGCTTCCCGGCGGAAGGCGGCCCTGGTCTCGTCGTTGTCGAGTACCAGGGTGTAGCGCCCGGCGAACCGGGCGGCCGTCGCCGGGACGGTCGCGGAGCCGGTCGGCTTCGGGGTGATGACGGGGAGCGGCCGGTGCACGTCCTTCGCCGAGGGGAACACGGCGGGGGCCTGGTCGCCGCATACCGTCTGGAAGTCGGCGCCTGGCGCGTACCGTTTCCACTCCTCCCGGGTCATGGCCCGCCCCGCGGTCGCGCAGACGGCGGCGAGCGGGTCGGGCGGTTCCCCGACCTGCCACAGGTCGAGCGTCCCGGTGTCCTCGGCGGCGGCCAGCGTCCCCCGTCCGGGCAGGAACGTCAGCCCCGCCGCGTATTCGAACGGCCCGGTGAGCGGCGCACCGAGCTGCCGGCGGGTGGCGACGTCCCACAGCCGGACGGTCCTGTCCCGCCCGCCGGAGGCGAGGGTACGGCCATCCTCGCTGAAGGCGACGGCCACCACTTCGGCGGTGTGCCCGGTCCATGGCTCGCCGACGGGCCTGCGGGTCCTGGTGTCCCACAGCCGCAGGACGCCGTCCGAATCGGCCGTGGCCACCAGCCGGCCATCGCGGCTGAACGCGATGGCGCGGATGGTGCCGGCGTGCCCGCCCATCGGCTCGCCCAAGGGACGCCCGTCGGCGAGGTCCCACAGCCGTAAGGACTGCCCGTCCTGGACCGATGCGAGCACGCGCAGGTCGGGGCTGAGCGTCAGATGGCCGAACGCCGGCAGGTTCTCGCTGGGCGGGACCTTCGGAGTGAGCGTCCGCAGCACGCGTCCGCCGGGCATCTCCCACCAGCGCACCGTGAACCCCGCCCCGCCCGACGCGGTCACCAGCGACCGCCCGTCGGCGGAGTAGGCGAGCGAGTGCACCGGCCCGGCGTCGCCGAGGACGCCGCGCGCCTCGCCGCTCGCCACGTCCCAGAGCTGCACCCTGCCGTCACCTCCGGCGGCCAGACTGCGGCCGTCGGGGCTGAAGACCAGTTCACCCGGCCAGGCGCCATGCCCGCCGAGGGCGACGGTCCGCCCGGTGACCAGATCCCAGAGCAGCACGCCCTCGTTCCCGTCGCGGCCCGCTGCGGTCGCCAGCCGTCTCCCGCTCCGGTCGACGGCGACCGGGGTGTTCCGGTCGCCGACGAAGGTCAGCAGCGGTTCACGCACATCCCACAGCCGGACGTGACCGCCCGCGGCGCCGACCAGCGTCGTTCCGTCCGGACTGAACGCGACCGCGGCGACCGGCCCGTCATGACCGTCCACCTCGAACAGGGCGCGGCCGCTCACGGTCCACAACTTCACCGCTCCGCCCGCACAGCCGACGGCGATCACGTAGTCCGCCCGGAACGCCGCGACCCGCGCCGCACCGCCCGCCGCGCAGCCCCGCCGGTCGCCCAGCGCCTCGCCGCTGGCCACGTCCCACAACCGCAGCCGCTCCGTACCGGTCGTGGTGAGCAGGAGCTTTCCGTCGCGACTGAAGGCCAGCGGCCGTACCGCACCGGTGAGAACGGGGCCGAACTGGTGGTTGAGGTAGGTATCCCAGATCCGGACGCCTCCCTCCGAATCGGAGGTGGCCATCATCCGCCCGTCGGGGCCGAAGACCGCGCCGCTCGCCTCGACCTCCAGCGGAGGGCCGAGCGGCCGCCGCAGGCCAAGGTCCCACAACTGCGTCCCGGTGAAGAACCTCGCCCCATCCGGGCCGAGCACGATCGGCCCGGTGCCAGGAACGGTGATCGGGGCGGCCCGCCGCCCTCTCTCGAGGTCCCAGACCTGAACGGTGCGGTCCTCACCCGCGCTGACCACGGTACGGCCGTCCGCGCCGAACGCCACCGCCGTCACGGGGCCGGCGTGCAGGGCGAGCGGCCGGCCGATCGGGCGATGCGTGGACAGGTCCCACAGCCTGATCAGGCTGTCTCTGCTCGCGGTCGCCAGCATCCGGCCGTCCCGGCTGACGGCGACCGCCTCGACGGATCCGAGGGGCACCGTCAGCGTGCCGCGGTGGCGGCCCGCCAGGACGGCGCGCAGACCGTAGCGGGCCTCGTCGGTAGGGGAGACCCGCCAGGCCGCGGCCGCCAGCAGCGCGGCGACGACCGGATCCTCCTCCCGCGCACTGCTCGCCGCCAGCCTGCGGGACAGCTCACCGGTGAGCTCGGCCCTCGACCTGCCGCTCACCACCGCCGCCCCGACGATGGCGACCAGCGCCATCACCACCAGCGCCGCGATCGACGACAGGACGACGCGCCGCCGGCGGTCGGCGGCGGCCGAGGCCTCCAGGAACTCCCGCTGCTGCGCTTCCAGCACGGGAAACCGCCCGGGGTTGGCCGCCCACCGCCGCTCCGCCGACCTGACCGTCTCCAGCCGCCGCCCGGTGTACAGGAAACCCGAGCCGGATGACGCCGTGCTCCGCGCCCACCGGGCCGCGTCGTCGACCACCCGCCCGTACAGCTTCCACTCCTCGCTGTCGGCCTCGAACCAGCGCCGCAGCCGGGACCACGCCTTCAGCAGCACGTGGTGAGCGGGCTCCACCGCGCCGTCACCGATCACGAGCAGCCGCTTCTCCTCGAACCGCCGCAGGATCGGCAGCGCCGACGCGGGCAGGCTCTCCAGGGCGACCCTGCGGCTGACCGGCTGCCCGTCCCCGCCCACGAACATCATCTGGCGCAGCGCCTGCGTGGCGACGTCCCGCTCTTCGGGCTCCAGCTCTCCGAAGACCTCCTCGGCGCTGTTCTCGACCGCCCGCCGCACGCCCCCCGACAGCTCGTATCCCCGGCAGGTCAGCCAGCCCTCCTCCCGCTTCTCCCAGGTGAGCAGCATGGCCTGGGCCACCAGCGGCAGCGTCCCCGCGCCGAAGTCGGCCAGCTCTCGCGAACGCAGCTCGTCCAGCACCATCGGCACGAGCCCGTCCTCGACCCGCAGCCCGGCGGCCGTCGCCTGGCCCACGATCGCCCGCCGCAGATCCGCCTCCTCCATCGGGCCGAGCACGAACTGGTTCTCCTGCTGGACCCGCCGGAGCACGGCGTACTGGGCGCAGTGGTCGAGCTGATCGCCGCGCATCCCGAGCACCACCAGCGCCGGCGGGACCCCGCCATCTGGCAGCGGCACGGCGGCGGCGTGCAGCGCCGCGACGAACGCCTCCGCCTCGCCCGGCCCGTCCGTGCCGAACAGCTGCTCGAACTGGTCCACCACCAGGACGAGCCGCCGATCCTCGCCCACCAGGTGGCCCGCCGGGCTCCGCCGCGCCTCGGCCAGCACCGCCTCCGCGACGAGGAAGCCGGCGCCGCCCGGTTCGGCGGTGAGCTGCTCCAGCAACGCACGCTGATTGGACTTCTCGGCCAGCGCCGCCAGCTCCACCGCGAGCCCGCGCAGCGGCGAACCGTACTGCTTGGGGGTCAGCACGATCCGCGGCCAGCGCGCCGCCGCCACGGGCGTTCCCGCCGCCAGCGCCGGTAACAGCCCGGCCCGCAGCAGCGAGGACTTCCCGACCCCCGACGCGCCCGTCACCATCACCATGCCCAGCGCGCCGGGCTCGACGGCCCTGGCCACGATGCCGAGCAGCTCCGCCGTGGCCTGGGCCCGCCCGTGGAACAGCCCGGCATCGCCCTGCTGGAACGCCGCCAGCCCCCGGTACGGGCGTTCGCCCCGCCACGGCGGGTACGGAGACGGCGGCCGCTCGCTCGGTGCTCGCCGCGGCCCCGCCTCGACCGCCAGCTGCACCTGGTACCCCTGGAGCTCCAGCCGGTGCAACCGGTCCAGGAGCTGCTCGTGCCGCGCGGTGTCCCGGTCGTCGCTGTCCTGGACGGCCCGCAGGATCTCCCACAGCAGGAACCGGAACTCGTCGAACTCCTCGCTCAGCGAGGTCAGGCCCTCGATCAACTCCCAGCGCAGGTCCTCCTGCTCCGCCAGCACCTCGCGGAGCAGCTCGTCGATACCGCCCACCTCTTTCAGCAGTCGCGCAATGTCGGCGCGCAACGCGGCGGCCCGCTCACCGCCCTCGGCCAGCGTCGCCACGATCCGCTGCTGCACCGCATCGAGCGTCTGCTCGCGGGAGGCGCCGGGCCGGATGCGTTCGACGGCCCCCTTCACCACGTCGGTCAGCACGTTGCCGCCGACCGCGGCCAGCACCTCCCAGCCCACCTGTGGACCGAGCAGCGTGGCGAACGAGCCGACCGCCAGCACCCCCATGATCGTGACCGGCGTCGCCCGGCGCACCCCGGCCCCGGTCGCCCGCGCCCAACGCCGCAGCCTGCTGCGCATGCCGGCCCCCATGCGCCGTTTCCGCTCCGCCAGCCCGCTGTCGCCCGTGGGTGCGTCGTCGGCCGACCGGGACCGGCCGCTCGGCGCGCCGACTGCCTTGCCATCGCCGTCGGCCTGCTCGTTATCGCCGTTCCACTGTTCGTCGCGGTTCGGCTCCGCGGGCTCCGGCTCTGTCTCCTCGCTCACCGGGTCAGCTCAGCGGCTCGTCCTGGCGCGCCGCCACATGCGGCCCCGGAGTGAAGCCGGGCGGCACGGTGGCCGGTAGGCGCGCGTACCCCTGCTCGACCCACGGGCATTCGATCATGGAGCCGAACTGGTTCTCGTCCAGGCACAGTACGGTGCCGGTGGAGGCCGTGACCGTGCAGGTCACCGTGCGGGTCGCCTCGGACCACGACCCGTTGCGGCAGAGGCTGAGCCGGATGGACTCGTTCTCACCCACCAGAACGGGATGCTGCTTGCGCACCTTGGCGGTGAGGTGTACGACCATGCCGCGGGGGGCCACGAACCTGCAGGACACCGTGTTCTGCGGCATCGTCCCGCCGCGCTTGCGGATGTCGGGGCAGAACTTCTGGCCCGGGATGTCGGAGCCGATCCCGGAACTCCACGCGGTCGGCATGAGCACCACCAACGGCACGCCCGTGGGCGAGGCTTTCGATGGTGAGGGGGCGGCGGCGCCGTCGTTCCCCGCCTTCGCACCGCAGGCGGTGACGGCGAGGAGGCATCCCACGGCGACGGCCACCTGGCCGATCACGACGTCCCCGCCCTGCGATAGGCGAGGCACTCGCGGGCCGGCTTCTGCTCCGCCGGATCGCCGGAGGCCACGCAGACCATGGCGGGCTTGGCCCCGCCGAAGACGACGCAGGTGATCGCGTCGGCGTGCCCCATGCCGCTGTTGCAGCCCTCATAGGTCACATAGTGGAAATCCCACGAACGGCCGGACCGTGGATAGGGGTCGGCCGCCTTCTCGAACTGGGCACGCAGGTAATAGATCTTGCCGGGTTTGATGCTGATCTCGCACCTCTTTCCGAGGGTGCCGTCGCTCGCGCAGGACCCGTCGAAGTTCCCGAAGAGCTTGATCTTCCATTTCGTGTTGAAAATGACGGACAACGTGCCCGGCGCCTCGGCGACCGGCGTGCCGGGCCTGGTGCCGCAGGCGTTCCGCTCGACATCGGCCGGGCCGGTGGTCGTCACGCAGATCGTGGTGTCCCGGTCCGGGCGCACCGTACAGGTGGCGGACCCCGGACCCTCCCCGCAACCCCAGTAGGCGAGCCGCACGCCCTGCGGCAGCGCGTCGTCCGGGGTCGCGCTGACCGACCTGACCTGGTCACTCTTGTCGACCCGCAGCACGGACCGGCACACCCGCTCACCGCACGACTCCGACGCTTCCCCAGGCAACGTGAGCGGCACCACCCCACTGTCGGCCACGATATTCAGCCGGACGGAGTCGGTGGGCCTCACCAGAAAATAAGCCGTTCCCGCCGCCAAGATCAGCACAACGAGCACGACACCCGTACCCCAGAAAACGCGACGCCTCATCACATACGCCCCCAGGACGCGATGCACTGTGCTCAGAGTCTAGATTTCCACCCCGCGAGCGGGTTAGGTCATGGGCTGGATCGCCAAGGTCGGTTATCTGATCGATATATGAACCCGGGATTTTGGCGGCATTTGCGGTGTTCGATCAGATCGATACCCTATTAGTACTTCGCCCGTTAATCGGCATATGGGGCATTACGCCCGGCCCCGCCGACGGCGCCGTCCCTCCGTGCGGACCGTACGGCTACGCACCAGTGTCCGCGTTCTTGGCGGTGTCGGGGTGTTCGGCGTGCCAGGTATCGAGGAGGTTGAGGTCGAGGACCCTAGGGCGGCGGCGGGCCGCCGGAGTGCCACGACGCCGGTGGAGGCCGTCGCCGGCCGGGGCGGGCCGGGGCGGGCCGCGGCGGGCGGGGGTCAGGGGGTGAAGGGCAGGGCTCCTGTGGCGGCGTGGGCCGAAAGGAGGGGCTGGGGGGCGGTCAGGCACCAGGCTTCGGTGACCAGCTCGAACAGCTCGTCGGCGTCGATCTTGTCGAGGTGCACCACGACCCAGCCGAACCGGCCGGCGGTGAACTGGACCTCGAACACCTCGGGCCGCTCGGCCACCAGGGCGATCTGCTCCTCGATCGTCGCCTTCAGCCCGACGGTGCGGGTGCGTTCCCACAGGTAGCCGAAGCCCCGCCCGCGCACCTTCAGCGCCGTCCAGTCGCCGCCGTCCGCCTGCTTCACCTCGGGCAGACGGGTCAGCATCAGCAGGAACTCCTCAATGCTCACGCCCATGACCAACCTCTACCAGACCTCACCGACATTTCCTCAAGAAGCGCCCCCTGGCGCGGTACGCGCGCACGAGTGAACCGTCTAGCCGAGGGTGGCGGCCGGTTCGTCCCAGGCGATGACGTGGCGCTGTTCGACGCCGAAGGCCCGCTCGGGGTGCATGACCGTCTTCAGCATGATCGGCATCAGCAGCGGCATCAGGGCCCTGGCCAGCGGCCCGGCCGCCTTGCCGCCGTTGATCCTGGCCGCGCGCGCGGCGACCCGCTCCACCCTCGGCCGGCGCAGGCGCTCGTAGGCGGCGAAGGCGGAGGGCGCGTCGGGCAGGTCGCGCAGGCAACGGGCGAGCTCGACGGCGCTCTCGACGGCCAGTGACGCGCCCTGGCCGGAGCTGTTGGACGGGGCGTGCACGGCGTCGCCGACCAGGACCATGCGGTCGCTGTGCCAGCGCGGCACGCGCGGCATCATGTACATCGACCCCAGCACCTGGAGCCGGCCGGGGTCGGTGTGGCGGATCAGCTCGGCGCCGGGGTGGTCCTCGGCGTGGTGCTCCAGCAGCCTGCGCAGCCACTCCTCGTTCGGGATCCGCCGGGCCTCGGCCAGGGTCATGGGCGGGTGGGGCAGGTTGGCGCCCCACTCGGCCCCGCCGCCGGGATGCGGGCGGAACAGGTAGAAGCCGCGCCTGCCGAACGCATAGGTGATCGTCCCCTCGTGCTGCCGCAGGTCGAAGTCGGCGATGGCCTCGAAGCCGAGCAGCCCGGTGGGGGTCGGGCCCGGCGCGTCCGGGTCGATCAGCGTGCGGACCGTGGAGCGGATGCCGTCGGCGCCGACCAGGATGTCGGCCGTGGCCGTGGTCCCGTCGGCGAACCGCGCCGTGACCCCCGAGCCGGTCTCCTCGGCTCCCACCAGGCGCTTGCCGTGCTCGACCCGGACGCCGAGCGCGACCGCGCGGTCGTACAGCGCGCGGTGCAGGTCGGCGCGCCAGATGAGCTGCAACGGCGCGAGGCCGGGCAGCGTGGGCAGGGTGTCGAGCCGTCTGCGCCCGACGGCCATGACCGAGCGGGGCATCGGACGGGCGAGCGCCCGCACCGCGTCGGCGGCGCCGACGATCTCCAGCGCCGCCAGGCCGTTGGGCGCCAGGCCGAGCGAGCCGCCGGCGCCGTCGGCCGTGGTCGGGTAGGCCTCGTAGAGGGTGACCTCCACCCCGGCCCTGCGCAGGGCCATTCCCGCCACCGGGCCCGCGACGCCGCCGCCGATGACCAGTGCCGTCCTCACCTTGCTCATGTCATGTCCTCCCGCATCCGTTGCCAGGCCCGCTCGTAGGCGGGGTCCTTCAGTGACTCGGCGAGATCGGCGGCGAAGCGGATCTCGGCCTCCACCAGGGCGAGCCGGTAGCGCTCCTCGGCCAGGAACACCCAGTGCACCTGGTCCTCGCCGGCCTGCCGCAGCACCCCCCGTACCTCCTCGGCCTGCTCGGTCAGGGCCGCGAGGCGGTGGCCGAGCAGGCCGGCCCCCTCCGCAGGGGCGAGCACGGCCAGCAGTGACAGGGCGACCCCGAAGGAGGGGTACTCCTCGCGGGGAACGGCGACCAGTTCGCGCATCCAGTCGTAGAGCTCGGCCCGTCCCGCCTCGGTGATGCCGTAGATCGTGCGTTCTGGACGCTGGGTGTCGCGCACGGTCTCCCGTTCGGCGACGAACCCCGCCTTGCGCAGCTGCTCGACGACCATGTACAGCGACCCGCGGTTGTACTTGATGCTGCGGTCCTTGCCGTGCTCCTGGAGTCGTCGTCCGAGCTCGTAGGCGTGCATCGGCTCGGCCATCAGATAGACGAGCACGGCCAGAGCCAGCGGATTGGACACCTTGCGTCGCTTCTCCACGAGTTCCCACCTTGTTAGTTGATACTGACTATCAATCATCGACTAGTTGATGTCAACTAATGACTTTCACGACGAGGCACCCCCGATGTCTCCCGAACCGCTCCCGGGACAGCTCGCGGGATCGAATGGCCGAAGCCGGGCGCCTACGCGGCGGGGGAGGCGCTGCGGCGCCGGTCGCCGTGCGGGGCCCGGCGGGCGAGGTGGTGGCCCAGGCGCTGGGCGGGGCGCTCGACCAGGCGGTAGGTCACCCAGGACGCGGGCAGGACCAGCGTCAGGAACAGCGCGGCCATCAGCACCTGGACGTGCCAGGCCGACCAGCGCAGGTCGCCGGTCACCGAGACGTACAGCCGCAGCAGCGGATGGTGCAGCAGGTAGAGCGAGTAGCTGACCAGCCCGAGCCAGGTGAGCACCCGCGGGACGCGGCGGCGGCGCAGGGCGAAGGCGCCCGCGAAGGTCGCGCTGGCCAGCGCGACGGTGGTGATCCACACATCCGGCGCCGACCACCACCAGCCGGACTGGAGAGCGGGCAGCGGGGTGAGGGCCACCAGGGCCATGGTCAGCGCGACCGGCCAGAACGGGCCGGTGCCGCTCTCCCAGCGGTACACGGCGGTTCCGGCGAACATCACCGCCAGGATGAGCACGCCCAGCCAGGGCACCCGGCTGCCCAGGAACAGCAGGACCAGCGCCATCACGCCGAGCAGGCAGGCGCCGGTCCTGCGCAGGCGGCCCGACACCACGCACGCGAGCCCGATGGCGAGGACCGCGCCGGACGCCCATACGACCCAGGCGCCGCGCAGCGCGGCGGCCGGGACGAGCGCGGCCACGGCGACCGCCGCCAGGCCGAGCACCACCGCGGGCACGGCGCTGCGCCGGTGCGCGCCGGTGACGAACAGCGCGGTGACCAGCAGGTAGAAGACCATCTCGTAGGACAGGGTCCACATGGTGTCGGCGACGCCGCCGACGCCGACCACGTCCAGCAGCATGGTGGCGTGCGCGACCGCCGCGGCGGGGTCGCGTGGCACCGCCTCGCGCACCGGCAGGCGCCACGCCATCGCCAGCACCAGCCCGATGACCAGCAGGTACAGCGGGTACAGCCGGAAGGCGCGGCTGATCCAGAACGCCCGCACGTCCCCGTGCCGTTCCAGTGAGGCGGGGATGATGTAGCCGCTGACCAGGAAGAACACCAGGATGCCGTAGATGCCGATGTTGAACCAGTACGGGCGCAGCCAGGGGACCACCCAGGGCAGCAGGTGCTCGGCCACCACCGCGACGGCGCCGATGCCCCGCAAGGCGTCCAGCCACGCCAGGCGGGAGGAGGGGCTCACCGCGGACACGGACGGCGTACCGGGCACGACAGACACCCGACACAACTTACCGAACCCCCCTCCCGCCTCCGCGCCGGCCGCGGGTGAGGCGCCGGCCGGGGAGCCGGAGGGGTGGTCAGAGGAGTTTGTCGGGGGTGATGGGCAGGTCGCGGACGCGGCGGCCGGTGGCGTGGTGGACGGCGTTGGCGACGGCGGCGGCGACGCCGGTGATGCCGACCTCGCCGACGCCGATCAGGCCGAGGGGCATGGTCGGGTCGGGCTCGTCCAGGTAGCAGACGTCGATCGGCGGGATGTCGGCGTGCACCGGGACGTGGTACCCGCCGAGGCCGGGGTTCATGATGCGCCCGGTGCGCGGGTCGGCCAGCGTCTCCTCCGACAGGGCCATGCCGATGCCCATGACGATGCCGCCCCGCAGTTGTGCGGCGGCGGTCTTGGCGTTGATGACCGTCCCGACGTCGAACGCCCCCACCCACCGCGACACCCGCACCTCGCCGGTGTCGGGGTCGACGCGCACCTCGCAGAACTGCGCTCCGCACGCCGCCTTGGTCCAGCGCCGCCGGTCGAGCAGGAACTTGGCCATGAACCGGGCCTGTCCGACCGCCGTCCCGACGCGCGTGTCGGATCCGACGGCCACCTCGACGTGCGGGCGGCCCGCCCGGGCGAGGATCGCCGTGTACGTCTCGCCCGCGACGGTCCCGGCGGTGGAGGTCCACAGCCCGCCGTCGCGGGCGCGGACCTCGGCCCGGCGGCTTCCCCGGAGCGGCGAGTCCTTCGACCGCCGGGCCAGCGCCAGCATCGTGCCGCGCAGCCTCGCGCAGGCGGTGCCGAGGCTCGCCGCCACGCTGGCGGTCTGGCCCGAACCTCCCGCCCCGGGGCCGGTGGGCAGGTCGGAGTCGCCGTACTCCACCCGCACGGCCTCGAACGGCACGCCGAGGGCGTCGGCGGCGATCTGCGCCTGGGCGGTCGCCCCGCCCATGCCCATCTCGTGGAACCCGCAGCGCACCAGCACCGTGCCGTCGGCCGACAGGCGCACCGTGAGGTTGGCGGCGAACTGCCACGCCGGGTGGTAGGCCGAGGCGACGCCCATGCCGACCAGCCACCTGCCGTCGCGCATCGAGCCGGGCTCCGGCGTGCGCTCCGCCCAGCCGAACCGCCGCGCGCCTATCGCGTACGCCTCGCGCAGCATCCGGTGGGAGAAGCGCTTGCCGTCGATGGGATTGCGCTCGGGCTCGTTGCGCATGCGCAGCTCGATCGGGTCCATGCCGAGCTCGCAGGCCAGCTCGTCGATCGCCGCCTCCAGCGCGAAGGTGCCGATCGACTCCCCGGGCGCGCGCATGTAGGTGTTGGAGACCGTGTCCAGCGCGACCTGGCTCTGCTGGAGCAGGATGTTCCCGGCGTCGTAGAGGTGCCGCGACTGGGAGGTGACCTGCTCGGGCCCGCCCCCGACCCGGCCGATCTGGGTGACGCCGGTGTGGACCAGCGCGGTGAGCCGCCCGTCGGGCCGGGCGCCGAGCGCGACGCGCTGCGCCGAGGGGGTGCGCCCGCCGACCGTGCGGTAGACGCCCTCGCGGGTGAGCGTCATCCGCACCGGCCGGCCGGTCACCCGTGCCGCCATCACGGTGAGGATCGTCCCGGCCCACACCACGGTCTTGCCGCCGAACGCGCCGCCGACGTACGGCGCGACGACGCGTACCCCGGCGGCGGGCACGCCGAAGCGCAGGGCGAGATGGTCGCGCATCCAGGCCACGTTCTGCGCGCCGTCGTGGACGGTCAGCCGGTCGCCGTCCCAGACGGCCGTGGTGGCGTGCGGCTCGATCGCGTTGTGGGCGTGCGCCGGCGTGGTGTACCGCAGGTCCACCGACACCGGCGCCGCCGCGAGCGCGGCCTCGGCGTCGCCCTTCTTCGCCGAGCCCTCGGAGACCATGTCGTTCTTCTGCGGCGTGGCGTTCGGCTCCTCGGCGGCGAAGTCGACGGCCGCGGGCGACTCGCGGTAGGCGACCCTCACCAGCCGGGCGGCGTGCTGGGCGGCGTGCAGGGTCTCGGCGACGACGACCGCGACCGGCTGGCCGTTCCAGTGGACCTCGTCGGTGTTGAGGTAGGCGACCGACGTGCCGGAGGCCATCGTGCTGAGGTTCATGACGCTGACCGGCGGCGGGGGCTTCAGCGCGGGCGCGTTGTGGTGGGTGATGACGGTGAGCACGCCCGGCACGGCCGACGCCTCGGCGGTGTCGATGGCGGTGAGATGGCCGCGCGTGATGGTCGCGTGCACCAGAACGGCGTGGGCGAGTCGGGGGTAGGGGTGCTCGGCCGAGTACCGGGCCGCGCCGGTGGTCTTCGGCACCCCGTCCACCCGGTCGATCGGCCTGCCGACCAGACGCCCGGAGCCCTCCACGCGCGCCGGGCCGCGCTCCCCGGCCGGCGACGTCACCGGCGAGCCCTCCGCCGCGGTCGTGCCGTGCGCATCGGTGCGGGTCATGCCGCGCTCCCGTCGGTGAGCAGCCGCAGCAGCGTCGCGGTGACGGTGCGCCGGGCCAGCTCGATCTTGAAGGTGTTGTGGGACAGAGCCGTGGCGGCGGCGAGCTCGGCCTCGGCGGCCCGACGGAAGGACTCCTCGACGGCCGGCGCGCCGAGCAGGACCCGCTCTGCCTCCCGGGCCCGCCACGGCTTGGCCGCGACGCCGCCGAGGGCCAGGCGCACCTCCGCCACCGCGCCGTCGCGGACCTCCATCGCCGCGGCGACCGAGACCAGCGCGAAGGCGTAGGACGCCCGGTCGCGGACCTTGCGATAGCGGGAGGTCGCCGCGACCGGGCAGGGGGGCAGCTCCACCGCCGTGACCAGCTCGTCGGCCTCGATCGCGCTCTCGATGTGCGGGGTGCCGCCGGGCAGCCGGTGGAAGTCCTCCATCGGGACGCGCCGTTCGCCGCGCAGGCTTTCGACGACGACCACGGCGTCCAGCGCGGCCAGGGCGACGCACATGTCGGAGGGATGGGTGGCGACGCACGCCTCGCTGGCGCCGAGCACGGCGTGGTCGCGGTTGAGCCCGCCGATCGCGTCGCACCCGCTGCCGGGCTCGCGCTTGTTGCAGGCGGCGGCGCCGTCGTAGAAGTAGGGGCAGCGGGTGCGCTGGAGCAGGTTGCCGCCGACCGTCGCCATGTTGCGCAGCTGCGCCGAGGCGCCGCTGAGGACGGCCTGCGCCAGCACCGGGTACCGGCCGCGGATGACCGGGTGGGCGGCCAGGTGGCTGTTGCGCACAAGCGCGCCGACGCGCACCCCGCCGTCCGGGGCCTGCTCCACCCGGTCCAGGGGGAGGCCGGTGATGTCGACGACCGTGGCGGGGCGTTCGACGTCCTGCCGCATCAGGTCGACCAGGTTGGTGCCGCCGCCGAGGAACCTCGCGCCCGGCTCGGCGGTGATGGCGCGCAGGGCGGCCGGGACGTCGCCGGGGCGCACGTAGGCGAGCGGCCTCATCGGGCGGCCTCCGCCGCGGCG
>NZ_JBEXGT010000060.1:0-45435 GCF_040607475.1 Sphaerisporangium sp. NPDC005288
GCTACCAGGGCGAGCGCCCGGCGCGCGACGCCCGCGGCGGCCCCCGCCGCCCCGCCTCCGACCGTCGCGAGCACACCCCCGGCCGCGCCGCCCGCTGACCCATCGACGAAGGCGCACCCGCTCCGTGCGGGTGCGCCTTCGTCATTCGTGGGGACCGTATGTCAGGACAAGAGATGATCTAGGCCGGTGGGGGAGCGGTGCTGCCTCGGGGGGTGAGGCGGGCGGCCTGGTCCTCGTAGGCGGTGACGTGGTCGCCGGCGATGAGCGAGAGCAGGCGGCGGGCGCCGTGCGCGCCGTAGGCGGGGATGTCGCGGGTGAGCGCGGTGAGCGGTGGCCGGACCACCTGCGAGAGCGGGGAGTCGTCCCAGGCGACGATGGACAGGTCGCCGGGGACGTCCAGGCGCATCTCCTGGGCGACCGACAGCCCGGCCACGGCCATGATGTCGTTGTCGTAGACGACGGCGGTCGGCCGCGCGGGCGAGCTGAGCAGCCTGCGGGTGGCGCGGGCGCCCTGCTCGCCGGTGTAGTCGGTGTGCACGGTGACGGCCTCGCTCACGCCGAGGCTCGCGCAGACGGCGGTGAACGCCTCGTCGCGCAGCGCGGTGTGCAGGAGCCGGGGCAGGCCGGCGACCCGGGCGATGCGGCGGTGGCCGAGCGCGGCGAGGTATTCGACGGTCTCGCGGACGGCCGTGCCCTCGTCGGACCAGACCGGCAGCAGCGACCCCGACCCCGAGGGTTGCCCGAACACCACGACCGGCATGCCCATCGACTCCATCTCGCTCACGCGGGAGTCGTCGGAGTGCAGGTCGACCAGGATGGCGCCGTCGACGCGGCCCTCGCCCCACCATCGGCGGTAGACCGCCATCTCCTCGTCGTGGTCGGCGACCACCTGGAGCATGAGCGCGTACGACTGCGCCGACAGCTCCCCCTCGATGCCGCTGATGAGCTCCATGAAGAACGGCTCGACGCCGAGGAAGCGCGCCGGACGGCACAGCGCCAGGCCGACGGTGTTGGCCCTGGCGCCGTTCAGGGCGCGGGCCGCGCTGTTGGGCCGCCAGCCGATCTCGTCGGCGATCGCCAGGATGCGCGCCCGGGTGGACGCCGACACCCCCGGCTGCCCGTTGAGCGCGTAGGACACCGCCCCTTTGGACACCCCGGCCTGCCGCGCGATGTCGGCGATCGTCGGACGTTTCACAGCGGCCCCTTTGCTGAACCGGTCTAGACCAACCGTGTCTGCCCAGTACCTTACTACGCTCCTTGCAGGTGGAACGGGCTCTCTCCCGGCCGGACGGCCGCCCGGCGTACGGGGCGCTGACCCTATCGGCGCGGGGAATCCAAGGGACGGGCACGGTGGCGCCCCCGTTGCGACCGCATACGCGCGGGCCGTGGTCGCATGTTGCTTATCCGGTTCAGCATCTGTCTTCCCATCGAAGGCGGAACACGCGGGACCGGCGGCCGTCACCTTCACCGGCGCCGCTGGGGGATGGCCACCCGATGGCCTGCCTGCCGCACGGCCGGGTCCCGTCCTGGTCCGTTTGACGCGCCGGGCGGCTCTCGGGCGGGTGCCTAGCACGCCTCGCGTCCGCCGCCGACTACTCTTGACGAGCAGGCACACCGACGTGAGAGAGACCATGAAGACCTTCGAAGAGCTGTTCGCCGAGCTTTCGGACAAGGCGCGCACCCGTCCCGCCGGGTCGGGCACCGTCGCGGCCCTGGACGCCGGTGTCCATGCCATCGGCAAGAAGGTCGTGGAGGAGGCCGCCGAGAGCTGGATGGCGGCCGAGCACGAGTCCACCGACCGGGCGGCCGAGGAGATCTCCCAGCTGCTCTACCACGTCCAGGTCCTCATGATCGCCCGGGGCATCGGGCTCGACGAGGTCTACAAGCATCTCTAGGCCGGAGCATCCGGCCGCAGCCGACCGACCTCGTTCCCCGACCCGATGCCTCTCCGATCCGAAAGGGACCACGGCAAGCCATGCTCCGTCTCGCCGTACCGAACAAGGGCGTGCTCAACGAGGCCGCCCAGACCATTCTGAAAGAAGCGGGCTACCGCTCACGCAAAGACTCCAAGGAACTCGTGGTCGTCGACCCCGAGAACTCCTGCGAGCTGTTCTTCCTGCGCCCGCGCGACATCGCCGTCTACGTCGGCGAGGGCACCTTGGACGTCGGCATCACCGGCATGGACATGCTGGCCGACTCCGGGGCCCCGGCCGAACAGATCATCCCGCTCGGCTTCGGAGTCTCCACCTTCCGCCTGGCCGCCAAGCCCGGCGCGTTCACCTCGATCCACGACCTCCAGGGCATGCGCATCGCCACCTCCTACGCGGGGCTGCTCGGCAAGTACCTCGCCGAGGTGGGCGTCGACGCCCGGGTGATCAAGCTGGACGGCGCGGTGGAGACCGCGATCAGGCTCGGCGTCGCCGACGCCGTGGCCGACGTGGTCGAGACCGGCACCACGTTGCGCAATGTCGGCCTGGAGGTCTTCGGCGAGCCGATCGCGCAGTCGCAGGCGGCCCTGATCAAGCAGGTCGGCGCCGAGGAGACCCCCGCGGTCAGGCAGCTCGTCCGGCGCCTGCAGGGCGTGCTGGTCGCCCGCGACTACGTCATGATCGACTACGACATCCGGGCCGAGCGCATCGACGAGGCCATCGCGATCACCCCCGGCATGGAGGGGCCCACGGTCTCCCCGCTGCACCGTGAGGGCTGGGTCGCCGTCCGGGCGATGGTCCCGCGCAAGGGCCACCAGCAGATCATGGACCAGCTCTGGGAGATCGGCGCCAAGGCCGTCCTGGTCACCGCCATCTTCGCCTGCCGCCTGTGATCCCACGCTGATCCCGTTCCGCTGATCCCGCTCTGACAAATGTCATCGCCAGGCCCGGATGGTCGGCACTGAGGATCTCCGGCGTTCCCTTCTAGCGTTGAGCACATGAACGCCATATCCCTCGCCGGCGTGCGAAAGAGCTTCGGTGAGGTCCGCGCCGTGGACGGCCTGGACCTCACCATGGAGGCCGGGCGCACGGTCGCGCTCCTCGGCCCGAACGGGGCCGGCAAGTCCACGACGATCAACATGCTGCTGGGCCTGACCCGCCCCACCGCCGGGGACATCCGCGTCTTCGGCCGCACCCCCGACCAGGCGGTCGCCGCCGGCGACATCGGCGCGATGCTCCAGGAAGGGACGCTCATCCCCGAGCTGACCGTCCGCGAGCTGGTCGACTTCGTCCGCCGCCTCTACCCTCGTCCCCTGCCGCTGGACGAGCTGCTGCGGATGGCCGACCTGACCGACCTGGCCTCGCGCCGCGCCGACCGGCTGTCCGGCGGTCAGTCCCAGCGGGTGCGGTTCGCCCTCGCCGTCGCCGGGTCGCCCCGGCTGCTGGTGCTGGACGAGCCCACCGCCGCCATGGACGTCGAGTCGCGGCGCGCCTTCTGGGAGGGCATGCGCGCCTACGCCGCCCAGGGACGTACGGTGCTGTTCGCGACCCACTACCTGCAGGAGGCCGACGAGAACTCCGACCGGGTGATCGTCGTCGCCCGCGGCAAGGTGGTGGCCGACGGCACGGCCGCCGAGATCAAGGCGGGCGCCGGCGGCAGCTCGGTGGAGTTCTCGCTCGGCGTCCAGTCGGCGGCCCGCCTGGACGCCCTGCCGGGGGTCACCGGCGTCACCATCCTCGACGGCAGGGTGACGCTGCGCACCGCCGACACCGACGCGACCGTGGCCGCGCTGTACCGCCGCACCACGCTGGAGATCAGCGACCTGCAGATCAACGGGGCCGATCTGGAGGACGCCTTCCTCGCTCTCACCCAGTCCTCGGAGGCGTGAACCATGCCGCACTACATCAAGATCGAACTGCTTCGGATGTTGCGCAACAAGCGCTATATCATCTTCGTCGTGGCCTTCCCCGTCGCCTTCTACCTGCTGTACTCCAACCTGTACGGCGACCAGGCCGACCCCTCGACCGGCACGCGGGCCGCCGTCATCCTGATGGTGTCCATGGGCGCCTACGGGGCCCTGGCCGCCTCGATCATGTCCACCGCCGTCCCGTGGGCGCAGGAACGGCAGAGCGGCTGGCTGCGCCAGCTCCAGATCACCCCGCTGCCCGGCTGGTCGATCATCCTGACCAAGCTCATCGCGTCCCTGCTGCTGGTGCTGCCCGCGCTGCTGTTCGTCGTGCTGGCCGCGGTGCTCACCCAGCACGTGTCGCTGAGCGCGGGGGAGTGGGCCGCGTTGATCCCGGTCATGTGGGCGGGCACGATCCCGTTCGCGGCGCTCGGCCTCATCATCGGCTCGCTGGTGCGCCCGGACACCGCCCAGCCGATCGCCATCATCAGCATGTTCGGCCTCGCGCTGCTCGGCGGCCTGTGGTTCCCCGTCGACATGCTCCCCAGCGCCCTGCGCACCGTCGCGCACGTCCTGCCGTCCTACGACTACGCCTCCATCGGCTGGGAGATCGTCGCGGGTCACACCCCCTCGGGGGCGTCGGTGGCCGGCATCCTCGGCTGGGCGGTCGCGCTCGGCGCCGTCGCGGTGTTCGCCTACCGCAGGGCGACGGTGCGGGCCTGAGTCATGAGCGGTCTCAGCAGCGTGTTCACCTTCGGCGGGGTGGGCGACAAGCCGTCCCGCTGGAGGCGCCTGCTCGGCACGTCCTTCGGCCTGGTCTACCTGTTCTACCCGGTCTCGGACGTCACCTCGGGCGCGATCACCGGAACCAAGGCGTACTGGGCGGTCGCCTCGCTGGTCGCCTTCGTCACCTGCTACATCGCCACGGTGCTCAGCCCGAAGGACTACGGCGAGCCGGGACGCTGGACCGCTCCGCTGCTGTCGGTGCTCGTGCTGATGGCCATCGTGCTCCCGATCATCTTCGGGGGCGGCTGGGTGGCGCTGCCCGTCTACGTCACCGTCGTGATCAGCATGGGCCTGCCCAGCCGGGTGGCCCTGGCGGGCATCGCGGGAATGGCCGGCGTCGTGGTGGTGGACGGCCGCCTTTCCGGGGCCGACGGCGGGGCCATCGCGCTGCTGGTGATGCAGGTCGTCACGCTCGGCGTGCTGTTCATGAGCGTCCGCAACACCCGCGTTCTGCTCAACCGGCTGCACAGGGCGCAGAGCGAGGTGGCCCGCCTGGCGGCCAGCGAGGAACGGCTGCGCATCGCCCGCGACCTGCACGACCTGCTCGGCCACAGCCTGTCGCTCATCGTCCTCAAGAGCGAGCTGGCCGGACGGCTGGCCGAGAGCGGCTCTCCCAGGGCCACCGGCGAGATCCGCGACATCGAGTCGGTCGCCCGCATGGCCCTGCAGGAGGTCCGCGAGGCGGTCACCGGCTACCGCCAGCGCGGCCTGTCGGAGGAGCTCGACAGCGCCCGCGCTGCGCTCGACGCGGCCGGGGTGAACGTCGTGGTGCGCACCACCGGCACTCCGCTGCCCGACACCCTGGACGGCCTGTTCGGCTGGGCGGTGCGCGAAGGGATCACCAACGTCGTCCGCCACGCCCGTGCCCGCAGGTGCGAGATCACCGTGACCTACCACGAGGGCAAGGCCGGTCTCGAGGTCACCGACGACGGCCACGGGGACGGCACCTACGAGCCGGGCAGCGGCCTGACCGGGCTCGCCGAGCGCGTCCAGGCCGCCGGCGGCACCCTGGACGCCGGCCCCTCCGCCGGGGGCGGCTTCCACCTGCGCGTCACCGTCCCGGCCCCCGTGGGAACCCGCGCGTGACCCGGCTCACCGACCACCTGCGCATGGCTTGGCGCACACCCCACCCGGGCCGCGTCACGCCGCCGCCCGGCCTTCGCACCCCCGGGAGCGGCACGTGATCAGAGTGGTGCTGGCCGAGGACCAGGCGATGGTCAGGGGCGCCCTGTCCACCCTGCTCGGCCTGGAGGCCGACATCGAGGTCGTCGGCGAGGCCTCCACCGGGGAGGAGGCCGTCGCCGTCGTCCGCGAGACCAGGCCCGACATCGCTCTGCTGGACATCGAGATGCCTGTGATGGACGGCATCACGGCCGCCGCCGAGATCGTCCGCGTGGCGCCCGGGTGCCGCGTCATGATCCTGACGACGTTCGGCCGGCCCGGCTACCTGCGCCGGGCGATGGAGGCCGGCGCGGTGGCGTTCATGGTCAAGGACAGCCCGGCCCGCGAGCTGGCCGCCGCCATCAGGCGGGTGCTGGCCGGCGAGCGGGTGATCGACCCGGCCCTGGCCGCCGCCGCCCTCAGCGCCGGCCCGAACCCGCTGTCCCCGCGGGAACGCGACGTGCTGTCCGCCGCCGCCGACGGCTCGACCATCGGCGACATCGCCCTGCGCCTGCACCTGTCCGAGGGCACCGTCCGCAACTACCTGTCCACGGCCATCCAGAAGACCCACACCCGCAACCGCATAGAAGCCGTCCAGCGAGCCCAATCCCAAGGCTGGCTCTGACGACGTGCGTGAGGGCATGGCCGGAGCATCCGGCGCGCTTCGCGCGAGCGACGCTCGGGCCGTTCGGATGAGCCCGGAAAGTTCTGGAAGAGGTCCGGGGAGGCGTGTCGGATCGGGGCGGTGGTGTTCGTAGCAGTGGTGAGGCCGCCGCAAGGCGCGCGACCGACTTCCCGCGAGGAGACACCGTGACCGCCACGTACACCTTCGACATCTTCTCCACCCTTGACGGCTTCGCCAATCACGACGGTGACTGGGGCGGCTACTGGGGCAAGCAGGGCCCCGAGTTCCTCGCATATCGCGCCGCCGCCTACCGCGACCCGCTGCGCATGGTGCTCGGGGCCACGACCTACTCGTCGAACGCGCCGTTCCTTGACGCGGGCTTCGACCGCAGCCTGTTCGACGGGTGGATCACGCGCATGTTCGCCTCCCCGGTCACGGTGCTGTCCAGCCGGCTGAGCGAGCCGCTCGACTGGCCGGACACGACCATCGTGTCCGGCGATCCCGTCGAGGTGGTCACGCGGCTCAAGGCCGAATCCGATGTGCCGCTGCGCTCCCACGGCAGCCTGACGCTCAACCGGGCGCTGCTGAACGCCGGCCTGGTCGACACCATCGAGGTGACGGTGTTCCCGGTGATCTCCGGGGCGACCGGCGTGGACCGTATCTTCGACGGCGCGGACGACTTCGACCTCGAACTGCTCGAGGCCCGGACCTTCGACCGCCACACGCAGGTGCTGACCTACCGGCCGACCCGACACGGCTGACCGGCGACGGGACCGCCGCCGGTTCGCGTGGCGGTCGGCCCGGCCCCGAAACCGCTGCCGCGGCTAGGCCGGTGGCTCGACGACCACCGCCAGCATGCGGGTGACCTGAGCCGTCAGCAGATCCGGATCGGCGTCGCGCAGCGCCGAGGTACCGATGAGGCGGCGCAGCAGCCAGGTGCCGGCCAGCAGGGCGAGCCCCAGTTCGGCGCGTTCCCGCGCGTGGGAGCCGTGCAGGGCGGCGGTGAACCGGGCCCCCACGTGCTTCTCGATGCCGGCTCGGATGATCTCCGCGGCTCTTGGGTTGGCCGCCGACTTGAGCATCAGCTCGAACGGTCCGAGGTGGTCCGTCTCCGGGGCGGTGCGGTCCACCAGCGCGCGGGCGGTCTCGGCCGTCACATCTGCCGGATCGGCCGGGACCATCGTGGGCTCGGCGAACGAGACGTCCACCACCTCGGTGAACAGCCCTTCCTTGGAGCCGAAATAGCGGTTGACGAGCATGGCCGTCACTCCGGCGTCCGCGGCTATGTCGCGGACGCCCACCCCGTCGTAGCCGTGCCGGGTGAAGGCCGTGATCGCCGAGGTCAAGATGGCCTGCCGGGTGGCCGCGGCATTGCGGGGCCGGGCGGTGGGGTGCGTCATGCCGAGCAAGTCTACAGCTGACAACTTATCGTGGTAGTCTACGACTGTAGACAAAAGTCTCGACCCAAGGAGTTCTGATGGATCTGCAACTCACTGGACGTCGCGCCCTGATCACCGGGTCGACGTCCGGACTCGGTGCGGCCACCGCCCGGCTGCTCGCCCGGGAAGGCGCCGCGGTCGTGGTCCACGGCCGCAGCGCAGAGCGGGCACAGGCGGTTGCCGACTCGATCGCCGCCGACGGCGGAAAGGCGTCGATCGCGGTGGGCGACCTGGCCACCGATGCCGGCGCGGACGCGACGGCCGAGGACGCTCTGGCCGGCGGTGACGTCGACATCCTGGTCAACAACGCCGGCGCGTACGAGCACCTGAACTGGGCCGACGCCACCGCGGACATCTGGCAGGACACCTACGACGTCAATGTCGTGTCCGGGGTGCGGATGATCCAGCGCCTGGTTCCCGCCATGCGTGAGCGCGAGTACGGGCGGGTCGTCACCATTGGAGGCGGCCTGAGCACGCAACCGTTCAACAGCCACCCGCACTACAACGCCTCCCTCGCGGCCCGGCACAACCTGGCGGTCTCCCTCGCCCGCGACCTGGCCGGCACCCGCGTCACCTCCAACGTCGTGGCACCCGGCGCGATCCTCGTCCCGGCCGTGCGGGACTTCCTGGTCAAGCTGTCGCCCGGGCGCGGCTGGGGCGAGACCTGGGAGGAGATCGAGTACAACTCGGTCCGCGAGATCGTGCCCAACGACCGGGTGCGCTACGGCAGGCCAGAGGAGATCGCGGGCGCCGTCGCCTACCTGTGCGGCCCCTACGCCGAGTACATCAGCGGCGCGACCATCCGCGTCGACGGCGGCACGGTCCGCGGCGCCTTCTGAAGACGTCCACCGCGACCGGCCCATCGAGAGCCGTGAAGGTCCGGCGGTCGCGTGGTCACAGGTGGTCGCCGGCGAGCGTGGCGAACTCGTCCAGCACGTGCAAGGTCTCGTCCTCGGGCAGGGTCGGCAGTGAAAGCGCCAGGCGGTCGGCCCCCGCCTCCGCGTAGGCGGCGATGAGTTCGGCATCGGGTGGCACCGATGCCACGATCACCGGCACGTCTCCGGCGACCTCGGCCAACTGGTCCAACTGGGGCCTGACCCGGGCGGGGTCGTCCGCCGAATGCGGCATCCACCCATCGCCGTGCGCCGCCACCCTGGCCAACGCCGCCTGGCCATCTCCACCGATGTAAATGGGCGGATGCGGGTGTTGTACCGGCTTGGGCCAGCAGAACATCGGGTCGAAGTCAACGTACCGGCCGTGGAACTCGGCCTCGTCCTTGGTCCAGATCTCCTTGATCGCGGTGAGCCGTTCGTTCAGCAGGGCCCCCCGGGTGCGTGGATCCGTGCCGTGATCGCGCATCTCCTCCCGGTTCCAGCCCGTGCCCACGCCGAAGATCACCCGGCCGCGGGACACCAGGTCCAGGCTGGCGACCTCCTTGGCGGTCTGAATGACATCGCGCTGGGCCAGCAGAGCGATGCCGGTTCCCAGCAGCAGGTGGTCGGTCACCGTCGCGGCCGCGGACAACGCGACGAATGGGTCGAGCGTGCGGTAGTACACCCTAGGCAGCTCGCCGCCCATGATGAACGGCGTCTCTCGTTTCACTGGGACATGGCTGTGCTCGTGCAGGAAAAGGGAATCGAAACCGCGCTCCTCCAACGCCTTGGCGAGTACGGCAGACCGGATGCCCTCGTCCGTGACGAACGTCGTGACACCAACCCTCATGTCTCAAGTCAAGCACTCTCCCTGCGCCTGTCGGCTGCCAGGGGGTTCCTGGGGTGAAGCGGCGCTGCAGGTAGTGTGGGCAGGTGAGAGTCGCGCTGCTGGGCGCGCCATCTGCTTCGGTACCCACGACCCCGCATCGACAGCGATCGGCGCATTCTCTGAGCTCGCAGACATCGTCCCCTGAACGGGCATCACTGGGATCTGTGGAATCGACAACATGAGGACACATCATGTCGAGTGTCACATATGAACCGAAGGCCACGGGCCTGGTGCTGATCGACACCGTGAACGACATCTTCTCCGAAAACGGAAAAGGCTACCCTCTCTTCAAGGACGAGTTCGCGCGGATCGGCGTCCTGGAGAATCTCGTACGCCTGCTCGCGGGAGCACGCGAGCGAGAGATGCCGATCTTTTTCTGTCCGATGTCCTACACCGAAGAGGACTACACGACGTGGAAGCACCTGTCCGGCATCCACCAGGAGATGTACGAGAAGCGGATGTTCGAGGCCGGCAGTTGGGGCGCTGACTTTCACCCTCGGCTGGGGCCGCGTCCCGGCGAGATCACGATCATCCCGCACAAGAACATCGACGTGATCGCGAACACCGACCTCGACGTCCAGCTACGTCAGCACGGCGTCGAGTACGTCGCGGTCGCCGGGATGATCGGCACCCTCTGCGTGGAGTCGACCGCGCGCAGTGCGATGGAACGCGGCTACCACGTGACGACGTTCACCGACGCCACCGCCGCCATCGGTGGCGAGGAAGCCTACGCGGAAATGGTGCGGCGCTACCGGCTGATCTCCCATGCCACACTCGACGTCGGAGGCTTCCTCGCGGCGAGCGGCAAGAGCGTCCGGTCGGGCTGAAGGCGGGCCGCGAGATCGTTCTCTCCGCCGGGGCGCGACGGTGATCTCCTCATCCGGGCCGGCATGAATCCGCGAGACCTCGGACGTGGACATCCCGGTATCGACGCCCGAGGCCGCCGCCTCGACGCACATGCCGCCGTCGTCGCCGGACATGCTCGCCTTGCGCCACCGGGCCTGGCTGAGGTCCAATTCCGCACCGCTTCCTCGATCATCCGCAAGGACGGTGAACGCGGCGGCCAGGTGCGGCGGAAGATCAGGGACATTTGATCAGCCGCCGAGGACGCGCTCCCACAGCAGCCCGTCCCGCCAGCTCCCGTCGAGAAAGATCGAGGAGTGCGCGACGCCGTACGGGCTGAACCCATTGCGGCGCAGCACCCGCTGTGACGGCAGGTTCTCCAGGTTGGTGGACGCCTCGGCGCGGTGCAACCCGAGTTCGTCCGTCATCACCTGGAGCACGAGCCCGACGGCGTGTCCGGCGTGCCCCTGATTCTGGGCGACGCCGGCGATCCAGTATCCGACGGAGCCGCGGAGCAGATGCGGCTGCGGCAGAATGTTCCCGACGGTGACCTGTCCGATCACCTGGTCGTCGGCGAGCACCACGCCCGGCCAGACCGAGCCGGCCCGGTATCCGGCCAGCAAGCCGTCGATCCGCTCCGCCTGGCCCTCTGGGGTGAAGAAATCGGCCGGCTGGGCGGGTTCCCACGGCCGGAAAGCCTCGAAGTCCCGCGCCCGATGCGCGGCTATCGGGGCGGCGTCGGTGGGCTCGATCAGACGGATCCTGGTGCTGCTGCGCATGGGCCGATCCTCGTCGCGGCGCGTCGGATGAGACGGCCAGCCTAAGCGAGGGTGCCCGCGCCTTTCCCGGCCTCATCTCGACCGAGGCGGCTGGCTCAAGGCGGCTTTGGCGCCGTGCGCTTCTGAGCGGCGGCGCTCTCCGTATCGAACATGTGATCTAAAACTTCTAGGAGTAGGGCTTAGGCCGAGGTTACGATCTTGGTGGTGGTCGGCCGGGTCGATCGGCCGGCTCTCCACGCTGACGGGGCGGGAAGACGCCCCGCTGACCGGACGGGAGATCGAGCTTGAGGCGTGCGCTGATCGCGATGGGCATGGGGTTGAGCTTGCTGGGGTCCACCGTCGTCGCAGGTCCGGCCCGGGCCGCGAGTCCGCTGGCCGTGCCGTTGGCTTCCACTGTGACGGCGGCTCAGCAGGTCGCGAGCTTCTGGCTGGCCGACGGGGCCGCCAATCTGAGGAACGCCACGCCGTACACCGTGGAGACCGAGACCGGCGGCGAACGGCTTTCCGCCGACATCGTCCCGGACGGTCCTCCGGCGTCCATCCCGCCGCTGGAGGGGCCTGCCTCGCCTGAGGGCGAAACGCCCCCGACCTCGGGCAAGGTGTTCTTCATCGGCAGCGATCTGCTGCCGCACTGGTGCACGGGCACGGTCGTGCACGCGAAGTTCAGGAACGTCGTCGCGACGGCGGGGCACTGCGTGCTGGACGTTGAGGCTCCGATGGGCGCGCTCTGGAAGTGGGTCTTCGTCCCCGGCGGCCACTCCGACGGAACGACCCCGTTCGGCCTCTATGTCGGCAAGCGTGCCTACACCCACTACGACCTGGACGACCTTCGCGACTACGACCGGGACTACGCCTTCGTGAACGTGTACGACGGGGTCGTCTCCGCGTCGCCGGACGCGCTGAGCGATGTCGGGAGGCTGGGCGATAACGTCGGCGGGCAGGGGATCGAGGCCAACCAGCCGCTCCCGTCGACGGTGGACGTGCTCGGCTATCCCGCCGGCCCTCACCCCGACGGCAGCCTGCCCTACACCGGCGGGACCCTCGAACGCTCGACCGGAGCGGCCTTCGCGGCGAAGGTCACGATGTCCAGGATGGACCGGCCTGTCGGCGTGGATTCACCGTTCACCGGTGAGGGGTCCCTCGGGTCCTCGTGGCTGACCCAGTACAGCGACGACAGCCGTAAGGGCTATCTCAACGGCATCACGGTCAGCGTTTCCGACACCGACGGCGACGGCCGGTACGACACCGGCATATCGCCGTACTTCGACGGCGAGTTGTACGGGGTCTACCTCAAGGCCACCGCCTACTGGACGGGTTCCATCATCTGAGCGCCCTCCGTCCCCGCCGCGCCCGCCCGCATGGGTGGGCGCGGTGCCGCTGTTGGTTCCTTCAGGCCACCTCGCCGGCCTTCGTGGCGCGGAGGAATCTCGCCCAGGCCTCCGGGGGGAAGGTCAGGACGGGGCCGCCGGGATTGGTGGAGTCGCGGACGGCGACGACTCCGGGCAGGTTGGCCGCCACCTCGACGCACATACCGCCGTCGCTTCCGGACCGGCTCGATTTGCGCCATCGCGCCTTGGTCAGATCCATCTCCGCACCGCTTCCTCGATCATCTTGAGGGACAGGGTCTGTGCGTGAGCTTCGCCGCGGAGAGTGTCGTGCAAGGTGCGAAGCCGTGTGATCGTCGCGCGATCGTCAACGGTACGTCCCTGCGGCTGTGTCTCCACATATCCGGTATAAGCGGAACCGCGCATTTCCGCTATGCCGAACGCTCCGAGAAACCCTGCGGCGGCCCTGGAACCGTAGGGGACTATCTGAATGGTGATCCTCGGCAGGCGGGACATTCCCGCCAGGCTTTCCATCTGCTCACGCATGACGGCGGGGCTTCCGATCGGCCGATGGAGAACGCCCTCGTCGACGAGGGCCCAGACCATGGGCGGGTCGTCGCGTGAGAGGGCGTTCTTGCGCTGCATGCGGCCGGCGAGGCGTGTCTCGATCATTTCCGCCGTGATGCCTGGGTCGTCCTCGAAGAGCGTCCGTGCATATGCCTGTGTCTGGAAAAGGCCGGGGACGAGGAGGGGGTCCCATAGACGGAGATCGGTCGCGCGTAGCTCCTCGGCGGCCCAGTCGCGGAAATGTTCGGGGACCGGGGGGAGGGGCGGCCAGGCGTCCAGGTAGAGGCCGTGCATGACGCCGTCGAGGCCGAAGACCTGGTCGCACAACTGGGCGAGGCCTTCTGTGGGGATGCGTCTGCAGGTCTCGACCATGCCGATCAGGCTCTCGGAGTAGCCGACCCTGCGGCCGAACTGCTCCTGGGTCATCCCGGCCCTGAGGCGGTGTCGCCGTAGCTCGTACGAGAACCGCGCCGCACCCGATGATTGGGGGTCGATATCGACCATTCTGCCCATCTATCCCTCGCCTTCGCCGCGCCACGGCACATCCCACGAGCTCACCACGACATGACCGGGGGAGTGCCTTTCGGTGAGTTCGATCGGCTACGCAAAGTATCCGATCGACTACAGGATGGTAAGGCGAATTCGTGCCCGGTGGCAGACGGTTTTCGGTCCACGACCGTAATTGGACGCGCCTCGCCGCCGGGCACCCGACACCCCGACTCGTATCGTGGAGGCGGCCGATGGGCGGCGGCAGAACGCGGGATCAATACCTGGAGATGAGGGCCGAACCGGAGGCCGCGGGCTACGCGCGCGAACACGTCAGGCGCGTGCTGTCGAAGTGGGGCAGAGAGGACATCCTCGAAACCGCCGAACTCGTCGCCTCGGAGCTCGCGACCAACGCCGTCAAGGCGACATGGGAGAGGGTCCACTTCGATGATCGTCGGCTGTGGGTGATCGCTCGATCGACCACGGGTGCGATCACGGAGCCGACGTGCTCAGGACGTACGTGAGTCGCCGATCACCCTCGTCGGTGCGCTCGTCCTGGTCGAGGCACGCGTCGCGGCGGTGTCGTGCCGGTGCTGCGGGCCGAGCACGCGAAGCATGTCCAGCGCCTCGGTGCCGCCGGGTGGCGGGGTGAAGACCCGCAGTCGCTGGTCGGTCGCGGGCGTCGCCAGCACTTCGCAGTCGAGGTCGATCCTGCCGAGCTCGGGATGCGTGAGCCGGTACGGGTGTGACACGCGCACCGCGACCTCGTGCCGGTCCCACAGCGCCGCGAACTCGGCGCTGGCCGCGCGGAGCCGCGTGACGAGTGTGCGGGATGCCGCGTCGTTGCCGCGGCGGGCCGCCGCGGCGCGCAGGTCGGCGACCAGCTGCCGGGCGTGCTCCTCGTGCTCTTCGGCTGCGAAGTGGCTTCGCACGTCCGGTTCGGTGAACCAGCGCAGCACGATGTTGCGGTCCTCCTGGGCCACGGTGCACACGCACCCGAACAACGCCGCCGCCATGTCGTTCTGCGCCAGCAGGTCGCCCAGATCGCTCAGGACCTGGACCGGAACGCTGTCCAGCCGGTCGAGCAGGTACAGCATGCTCGGCCGCAGGTACTCCCCGGCCCGCGCCCCCTCCGGCGGGCGGTGTCCGGCGAGCAGGTACAGGTGGTCCCGCTCGTCGGTGGTGAGCCGCAGCGCGCGCGTCAGCGCGGCCAGCATCTGAACCGAGGGCTGCGGGCTTCTGGCCTGCTCGAGCCGCATGTAATAGTCGGACGACATCCCGGCGAGCACCGCGACCTCCTCGCGGCGCAGTCCTGGCGTACGCCGCCTCGGGCCCTCGACCAGCCCGACGTCCCGTGGAGTCAGCCGTTCCCGGGACCGGCGCAGGAAATCGGCAAGGTCGTCACGCTTCATCACCATATCGGTAGTGATATCACCACTCGTGGAACGCATCCTCGGACCGCCGATCCTAGGCGGACCGCTCCGGTTCTCAGCCGTCGAAGGCGAAGGCATAGTTCTGGTGTGGCCGTCCAAGGCCCAACCGGACGAGGCAGAGCGGTGATCACGTCATGAAGGCAGTGCGGTTCCACGAATACGGCGGGATCGATGTCCTGCGGGTGGAGGAGGTGGAACGTCCGGCGCCGGGCCCCGGGCAGGTGCTGGTCGAGGTCCGCGCGGCCGGGATCCAGCCCGGCGAGGTGATGATCCGGGAGGGGGCGCGGCACGACCGCTGGCCGGCGAGGTTCCCCTCCGGGCAGGGCAGCGATCTGGCCGGCGTCGTGGTGGAGGCCGGTCCGCAGGTGCGCGGCTTCTCGGTGGGCGACGAGGTCCTCGGCTTCACCCACAACAGAGCGAGCCACGCGGAGTTCGTCGTGGTCGACGACGTGAATCTGGTCTCGCGCCCGGAGGGGCTGCCCTGGGAGGTGGCCGGGTCGTTGTACGTGGCCGGCACGACCGCGTACGCCACCGTGTTCGCGGTCGACCCCGGACCGGCGGACACGGTCGTCGTCTCCGGTGCGGCGGGCGGCGTCGGGTCGCTCGCCGTGCAACTCGCCCGGCGGCGCGGCGCCACGGTGATCGGGCTGGCGAGCGAGCCGAACCACGCCTGGTTGAAGGACCGCGGTGTCGTCCCGGTCAGGTACGGGGAGGGTGTGGCCGAACGGATCCGGCAGGCCTGCGGCGGGAACGTCGACGCGTTCATCGACACCTTCGGCGACGGCTACGTGGCCCTGGCGGTGGAACTGGGCGTGCGGCCCGAGCGGATCGACACGATCCGCGACTGGCGGGCCGCGGCCAAGGTCGGTGCGCGGACCTACGGAGAAGGCGCGGCGGCGTGCGCGGTCGTGCTCGGCGAACTGGCCCGGCTCGCCGCGCGCGGGGAGCTCGAGGTGCCGATCGCCCGCGCCTACCCGCTGGAGGGAGTGCGGGACGCCTTCCGCGAGCTGGAGCGGGGGCACACCCACGGCAAGATCGTGCTCCGGCCCTAGAGCATGTACGGCATCGGAGATCAGAGGGATTCGCCGGAAGGCGACTCGTCCGCCGAGCAGTATGGGCGCCATTTCGCCCCTGTCATAAGGGATTAACACCGGCGAAATTCGCCGCCGGGCGCCAAGTAATAGGTTGACGGTGTCGGTCGAGGGTCTCTCTCGACCGTACGCGTGCGCGCACTGCACTGCCGGTCCCTGATCAGGACATGTCCGTCCACCGCACCTTTTCGCCCAGGGATGCGAAATGACCGAATCCAGTGTGTCACCCCCACCGAGCCACGCACCCGACATGGTCACCACTACCGCCACCACAACGACCGTCCCGGCGGCCTCCGGCGAGGACGCCCCGGCCGGTGGCCTGGTCAAGCCCGGCTACGATCCCCGGCTGGCCAACGAGGACCTGGCCCCGCTGCGCCACCAGAACTGGTCCTCCTACAACATCTTCGCCTTCTGGATGTCGGACGTGCACAGCGTTGGCGGCTACGTCACCGCGGGCAGCCTGTTCGCCCTGGGCCTGGCGAGCTGGCAGGTGCTGTTCGCGCTCGTGGCGGGCATCGTCATCGTCAACGTCTTCTGCAACCTGGTGGCCAAGCCCAGCCAGATGACCGGCGTGCCGTACCCGGTCATCAACCGGGCGATCTTCGGCGTGCTGGGCGCGAACATCCCGGCCGTCGTCCGGGGACTCATCGCCATCGCCTGGTACGGCGTGCAGACCTACCTAGCTTCACAGGCGCTCATCATCATCTTCCTGAAGTTCTGGCCTGCCACGGCGGCCCTGAACGACGTGCGCGAGTACGGGTTCCTGGGGCTGCCCGCGCTCGGGTACATCTGCTACGCCATCCTCTGGGTGGCGCAGGCGGCGGTCTTCTGGAAGGGCATGGAGGCCATCCGCCGGTTCATCGACTGGGCCGGGCCCGCCGTGTACGTGGTCATGCTGGTCCTGGCCGTCTACCTGGTGAGCCGGGCTGGATGGCGCAACATCAGCCTCGACCTCTCCCAGGGTGAGGTGCTCGGCTTCGGCGAGTCGTTCCCGGTCATGCTGGGCGCCATCGCCCTGGTCGTCTCCTACTTCTCCGGGCCGATGCTCAACTTCGGGGACTTCTCCCGGTACGGACGCTCGTTCGCCGCGGTGAAGCGGGGCAATCTGCTGGGGCTCCCGGTCAACTTCCTCTTCTTCTCCATCCTGACGGTGATCACCGCCTCGGCCACGGTGCCGGTGTTCGGCGAGCTCATCACCGACCCCATCCACACTGTCCAGCGCATCGACACGCCGTTCGCCATCCTGCTCGGCGGGCTGACCTTCGTCATCGCGACGGTCGGCATCAACATCGTCGCCAACTTCATCTCCCCGGCGTTCGACTTCTCCAACGTCAACCCCAGGCGGATCAGCTGGCGTACCGGCGGCATGATCGCGGCGGTCGGGTCGGTGCTGCTCACGCCCTGGAACTGGTACGGCAACCCCGACGCCATCCACTACACGCTCGGCCTGCTCGGAGCCCTCATCGGCCCGCTGTTCGGCATCCTGATCGCCGGCTACTACGTGTGCTCGCGGCAGCGGGTGTGGGTGGACGAGCTGTTCACCCTCGACCGGGGCGGCCGCTACTGGTTCCGCGGGGGGTACAACCCCAACGCGGTCTGGGCGACCGTGGCCGCGGGCGTGCCGGCCATCGCCTCGGTGCTGGCCCCCAAGCTGCTGCTCGACCTCGGTCTGACCACGATCGACCTGACCTGGATCGCCGACTACAGCTGGTTCATCGGCTGCGGGCTGGGCTTCGTGGCGCTGGTCGCGTTCGAGCGGGTCTCGCCCCGCATCACCGGCCTGGACCGCGACCTGGCCGCCGCCTCCGACGGGGTCGCCGCGCGAGCGGCCGTCCCGGAGGGCGCGACTCCGGCCGGCCCGTGACCCGCATCCGGGTGATCAACCCCAACACCGCCCAGGCCATGACCGAGTCGATCGGCCGTTGCGCCCGGGCGGTGGCGGGGCCGGGCACGACGATCGTGGCCGTGAGCCCGGCCATGGGCCCCGAGTCGATCGAGAGCCACTACGACGAGGCGCTCGCCGTTCCCGGGCTGCTCACCGAGGTCGCGGCCGGTGAGCGGGACGGGACCGACGGGTACGTCATCGCCTGCTTCGGCGACCCCGGCCTGGACGCGGCGCGCGAGCTGGCGGCCGGCCCCGTCGTGGGGATCGCCGAGGCCGCCATGCACGTCGCGACCCTCGTCGGACGCGGCTTCAGCGTGGTGACCACCCTGTCCAGGACGGCGGGCCGCGCCTGGGACCTCGCCCACAGGTACGGCTTCGCCGCCGCCTGCCGCGGCGTGCACGCCTGCGACATCCCCGTGCTCGATCTGGATCGCCCTGACGGCGACGCCCGCGAGGTGGTGGCCAGGCTGTGCGCCGCCGCCCTCGAAGCGGACGGCAGTGACGCGGTGGTGCTCGGCTGCGCCGGGATGGCGGCGTTCTGCGCTGAGATCTCCGGCCGCCTCGGCGTCCCGGTCATCGACGGCGTGACCGCCGCCACCACCCTCGTCGAGTCGCTGGTCCGCCTTGGGCTGCGCACGAGCGCCCGCGGCGAGTACGCGCCGCCTCCGCCCAAGCGCTACTCGGGACCTCTCGGCGGCTTCACCATCCCGGCCCGGGGATGACCTCCGCCGCGCCGCCGGAAACGCCCCATCGTCGCATGTGGTCCGTCGGCTACGCCGGCACGCGGTGTGGTCGTGCCGGCCGGATCAGAGGCTCGCGGTGGCGACGTCGAACGCCTCGATCAGGCGTGCCGCGCCGGCCCGGCCGGTGTCCGGAGCGAGCAGGGCGCGCTGGCGTTCGGCACCGGTGCCCGTGCGGGCCAGTGCGGTCAGAAGCCGGTCGACCTCCTCCTCGTCGCCGGTCTCCCGCAGCGCGGGACGGATGCGGTCGAGCATCTCGTCCACGAGCGCGGTGGCGGGCACCCCGCCGCCCGTCTTCGGATGCACGCCGTCGCCGTTCAGCCCGAAGCGGGCGGCGGACCACAGGGCGGCCCGCAGGATCTCGGTGTCGCCGGGGTCGGCGGTGTCCGCGCCCGCCGCCAGCTCGGCGCAGGCGGTGCGCACCAGCGCGCGCGACAGAGCGGCCTGGAGCACCGCCTCGTCCACGGTGGCGGCGACGTCCGCGGCCCTGATCTCGACGGTCGGGAACCGCGCCGACGGCCTGGCCAGCCAGTACGGATGCGCTGAGGGGACCAGCGCGCCGCTGCGGTGCAGCATGGCCGTCACCTGGTCGTAGTGCGCGGCACTGGAGAAGTGCGGGGGGATGTCGGTGGCGGGCCAGCGGGACAGCGCGACGGTGCGCCAACTCGCGTAGCCGGTGTCGGCGCCGTCGCAGAACGGGGAGTTCGCGGAGATCGCGAGCAGGGTCGGCAGCCAGGGCCTGAGCCGGTTGACCACCGCCACCGCCATCTCACGGTCGGCCACGCCCACATGGACGTGCAACCCGCACGTCTCCTGCTGGGTGACGATCAGTCCGTACAGGTCGCGCAGCTCGCCGTACCGCGCCTTCGCCGACACGGTGCGGGGAACGGCCGGAGGGGTGACCGGAGAACCGATGGCCAGGACGCGCAGGCCCGCCTCGGCCGCGGCGCGTCCCAGCCGGGCCCGGCCCCCGGCCAGCACCTCGCGAAGCCCGCCCAGGTCCGTCCGCACGGGGGACACCGTCTCGATCATGGACGCCAGCAACTCGGCCTCGAACCCGGTCGCCGACCCCGCCGGCCCGGCGCCCGTACCCGCCGTCGCGGGGGCGCCTGAGCCGGTCGCCGCGGCCTGCTCGGCGTGCCGGTCGGCCACGTGCGCGGGCTCGCCGGCCCGCGGTCTGTCGAGTACGTCCAGCAGTCGTGCGTTGCCGGGGACGGGGCGGCCGTCCAGGGCGTCGACGACCAGGAACTCCTCCTCGACGCCGAGGGTGACCGCGTCGCCCTCGGCCGGCCGATAGGACCGCGCGAAGCTCACCTACACCGTCCCAAGCCATGACAGGGACACCACGAACAGCTCACGACGGCCCGGGCGCCTGCGCGACACGGGCGGCCTGCGGCGCTTCGGCTCGTTCATCGACGCCATTCTAAAACCGCCACCCCTCACCCACGAGCCCCGAAGGGCGATGATCGATGCGCCCCGACATTCCCCGGGCGAGGGGGAACATGCTCGCCCCGCACCGCTTCAGGAATGATCGACGTTCGGGTGCCGCATGGCGAACGCGCGCCACGCGTCTGGACGGGACCACGACGGCCGAGTCGGCATGCCTGGCGGAGGGCACGGATGGGCGGCACCTCACATTCCGCCGGACCGGAGAGGTGATTCCTCCGCGCTGCGGGGGAGGTGACGGCGATGGCGACGAGTGGGATACAGGACCGGATCCAGCGTCATATCGACACGCTGATCGAGACCGGCGCGGAGACCGGTGTGCAGGTCGCCGTCTATCACCATGGCGCGCTGATCGTCGACGCGGTGGCCGGTACGGCCGACCCGGCCACCGGGAGGCCGCTCACCTCCGGAACGCCGATCTTCAGTTTCTCCACCGGCAAGAACGTGGCGGCCGTGCTGGCGCATCTGCTCGTAGAGGGTGGTCTCATCGATTACGACACCCTGGTCACGGACCTGTGGCCCGAGTTCGGCGTGCACGGCAAGGCCACGGCGACACTGCGGCACGTGCTGACCCACACCGTCGGCCTTCCGGCCATGCCGCGACAGATCACCCCGCGCGAGCTTCCCGACTGGGCAAGGGTGTGTGAGGCGCTGGCCGCCGCCGAGCCGCGCTGGCCGCCGGGCACCGCCGTCGGCTATCACTCGTACACCTTCGGCCATCTCGTCGGCGAACTGGCCCGCCGCGCGACCGGGCGGCCCATGCGCGCGCTGCTCCGTGAGTGGATCACCGCGCCGCTCGCTATCGAGGGGCAGCTCTACTTCGCCGCTCCCAAGGAGTCGCTCGCGGGGCTGGCACGCCTGGAGCAGCAGACGCGGCAATGGCCTGCCGGCCCGGACGAGGATGCTGCGATCCTCGCACCCTGGGAAAGCCGGCCCAGTGCCGGCTTCGGCAACGACGAGGAGATCCTGCGCGCCGACATTCCATCAGTGGCCAGCGCCACCGCTCACGGCCTCGCCGCGATGTTCAACGCCGTGCTGCAGGGCGAACTCCTGGACTCCGCGCGGCCGGCGGACCTGTCCGCGCTCGCGTTCGAGGGGACGGACCGGGTTTTCGGCAATCCCTCGCGGATGGCGCTGGGCTTCCCGATCGGCAGGATCGGCGCCCCCGCCGAGGAGAACTCCGTGGCATTCGGATGGCCGGGCGGAGGCGGAAGCTACGCCTACGCCGACCCCGTGCGGGGGGTCGCCTTCGCGCTGACGAAAACCCGGCTCGTCCCGAACTTCGACACCGCCCTGTCGGTCACCGCCATTCTGGCCGACCATCTCGCCGGGACCCGCTGAGCGTTTCCTGCGGCTGTGCCGGGATGGGATTCACGACGATCAGAAGGAGAGAATCATGTCCGCTCACACAGTCGGCGACTCGACCGCGCCGCAGACCGGCCTCGGTCCGTTCTCCTCGCCCGGCGCCTGCCCGACGCCGTGGGAGGAGACGGAGTGGGCACTGCGCCGGATCCAGAAATTCCAGCTGTGCACCGTGCGCCGGGATGGCCGCCCGCACGTGACACCGTTGCTGGCGGTGTGGACGCTGGGCGCGATGTGGTTCACCACCGGCGAGAACGAACAGAAGGCCAAAAATCTCAGCGCCAACCGGCACTGCGCGCTGACCGCCGGAACCGGCACCCTGACCGGCGTGGACTACGTCATCGAAGGCACCGCGAGCCTGGTCACCGACCAGGCCACCAGGGACGCCGTGGCGACCGCCTTCGAACAGGCCTATGGCTGGCAGCTCACCCGCGAGGACGGAACCTGGTACCACCTGGGCGACGCCGTCCGGACCGGCGATGTCCGCCTCTACCGGCTCCAGCCGGACAAGGGCTTCGCCTTCGCCACCGGTAGCGAGTCGTCCGAGACCCGCTACCAGTGGGGCTGAAGGCGCAACGCCGCGCCGCCCACGCAGTCGTGCCGTGACCTCCCCGCCGCACAGCGCCCGGACGGGCCAGGCCACCGGATCGCGATCGCGGGTGACGGCTTCGGCCGTACGAGGCCGTTCTCCTGCGCATGCCGGCGCGGGGAGGCGTTCGAGCGGATCAGTAGTGGTACTTCGTCACCTGCTTGCGGCGGACGATCATTCGGAAGATCCACAGTGGGAGCCACACGAACAGGCCCCATAAGCCACAGGTGAGGATGGTCAGTACCAGGTGCAGCGTGTGTGACCCGGCGGACAGACCACGCTGTTTGGTCACGATCTTGCGCGGCCCGGGTGGCGGCGGTGGGTACTGCTGCCCTTGATACTGCGGCGGGTACTGCTGATCGTGGTACGGCTGCTGCGGGTGGCCGTAGGGCGGCTGGTTCGGAGGATAGGGGGGCTGGCCCACGCGGTCGCTCTCCATAACTGGATAGTGGTAGTGATCTTTGTGGGACGTGCGGGCGTCGCGGCCGGTTTACCGCGCCCCGCTCCCCGAAATCAGCATGACCCACCTCGCGGACAACCGCCGGCGGCCGGCCCCGGCTCTGCTCAAGGCGGCCCTGCGACGGGTCCGACCAAGGTCACCAGACGGCGGGCAGCCGTAAGGACTCCTTCACATCTGGGGCCCGCCTGCCTCCGGCCCTGAGGGCGTGTCCTGGGACGCCCTCGCAGGCGCGGAAATCTACAACGTAAAGGCGGCGGCCCCGGTCAGCGCTGGGCGGGCTGGAGGTCGGCGACGTGGCGGATCAGGTCGCCGACGTGGACGACGCCCATGCAGCGGCCCACCTCGTCCACCACCACCAGGTCGTCGTACACCCGCGCGGAGTCCTTGCCCGCCACCTGCATGGCGGCGATGACCGGGGTGGTCTTGGGCACGACGCGGGGCGGGTCGGCCAGACGGTGCGCCGGCTTCTTGGCGTGCAGCGCGTGCCCGTAGGGGCCGGCGATCGACAGCAGGAAGCGGCTGCGCTCCACGCTTCCCCGTGGACGCTGATACTCGTCGACCAGGATGACGCTGGTGATCGACGGTTCGGTGCCGAGGGCCTCCACCACCTCCTCCGCCGTCGCGTGCATGCCCAGCGTCACCGCGGGCATCAGGAACTCCTGGACCCGGGGCCCGAGGTCGATCATCGACGGCTGCGGCTCGGCCGGCACCGGCAGCGGCACGTGCACCCTGCCGTGCGAGGGCCGCCAGTCGAGCGGGGCCAGCAGCGGCCCCTGGGCGAGACGCACCCCCCAGCCGCGCAGCGTCGTGAGCTGCGCCTCGTCGCGCACCTGGGGAGCCAGGACGTGGACGCCCAGGCTCTTGGCCATGTGCGCCACCGCCTCGCCGACGGCGTTGCGCCGCGCGTCGCGGGGCACCCGTTCCATCAGTTCGGGCGAGAGCACCAGCGCGTACGGCGCGGCGTCGGCGATCAGGTCGAGCGGGACGTGCGAGGTGCCGAGGCCGCCGACGGCGACCAGGTAGCCGATGGTCCGCAGGCCGTCGATGCCGGTCAGCAGGGCTCGCCGGTCGCGCGCCGCGACGTCGCCGGTGATCACCAGGATCACCTCGCGGGGGCGGCGGCTGGTGGCGCGCATGGCCTCGTGCAAGGGGGCGAGGGCTCCGGAGCCCTGGACCAGCGCGTCCGAGGGCACGGTGAGCAGCAGCGGCAGCAGCGCCTCCTCGCGGGCGGCGGCGTGGGCGGCGGCGACCGTCCCCGAGACGTCCCCTGTGATGCCGATGGAGGCCGCCTCGGCTGCCGCCTCGACGGCGATCACCCCTCCGGTGTCCAGATCGACGATCGGGAAGAAGGCCGCGGTGGCCCGCGGGGCTCCCGGCGTCCCCGGCGGGAACGACCCGAACGACCCGGAAGGTCCGGACGGTCCGGACGGTCCGGAGGAGAAGCCCGGATGGCCCCCGGAGCCCGTGGGGCTGGAGGTGGGGAAGCCCGGGTGACCCCCGGTACCGGAAGTGACGAAGTCCGAATGCCCCGGGGTGTTGGAGGTGGGGAAGTCCCGGTGACCCGCGGAACTGGAGGTGACGAAGTCCCGATGACCTGGGGTGCCGGACGCCGGGAAGTCCGGATGACCTGTGCCGGACCCGGGATGGGACGGATGTCCTGCGGGGCCGGAGGCCGGAAAGCCCGGGTACGTCGCCGGCGGCGTCGCGCCGGGATGTGGGGACGCGGGCGCGGGGTGTCCTGGGGGGACCGCCTCCGGGCCGCCGGGGGCGGCTCCGTGGCGGCCGGGGGAGGGGGCGCCGGGAGATCCCGGTGAAGCCGGAGGGGCCATCGAGGCTCCCGGGGATGCGTCGGTATGGGTGGCGGTCGCCAGGATCGAGGCGGCCGGGGAAGAGGTTCTGAGGACCGTCACCCATGGATTGTGCTGCGGTTTCATCACCTCAAGGCACGCTGGAAGGCGGAATTCACGGATATTTCCCCCACTGTTGGAGGGAAGGATTTCTTTACCGACAGTCGGAAGCGCTGTCACACCCCGTAGCCAAGATCCCGTTTCGGGTGCCCCATCTTCGCCGGTTCCTCGCCGTCCGCGTGCGTGGTCCTTCGTCCTGTACTGTCGCTGGTCATGGCGGGACGACCGGCGGCAGGCGGGGGGCGATGGGTGTCGGTCGCGCCCGAGCGCCTGGAGGGATGGCTGCGCGGGTTCGCCGAGCGGCACGGCGCGAGCGAAGCGGCCTTGCGGGACGAGGCCACGGCGGTCCCACGCGGCGAGGTGGTGTGCCTGCGCGCCTCTGACGGCGCCGTCGCCGAACTCCACGTCCCCTTTCCCCCGTTCACCGCGCCGCCCTCCGCGGGTGTGCCGCCCGAGACGTCCACCGCGCCACCCTCCGCGGATGTGCCGCTCGAGACGTCCACCGCCGAGGCGGAGGACGTTCGCGGTGAGGGCCTCCTCGCGGCCCTGGTCGCGCACGCGACGGCCGAGCGGGTGATCGGTGTCCTGCTCGTGCGGCTCGGCGGGCACGCGGCGGGCGTGTTCGAGGGACGGCGGCTGGTGGCCTCCAAAGTGGGCTCGCGCCTGGTGCACGGGCGCAGTGCGGCCGGAGGCTGGTCGCAGCAGCGCTTCGCCCGCCGCAGGGAGAAGCAGGCCGGCGAGGCGTCGCAGGCGGCGGCCGACGTGGCCGCGCGGGTGCTGGTGCCGCGGGTGGCGGCGCTGGACGCGGTCGTCCTCGGGGGAGATCGGCGCGCCGTGGACGCCCTGCGCGCGGACCGGCGGCTCGCGCCGCTCTTCGCCCTGGAGGCCGGGCCCTTCCTGGACGTGCCCGATCCGCGGCTCGCCGTGCTCCAGGACACCCCCAAGAACTTCCGCGCCGTCCGCGTCCGCTTGCTGGACCCCGCGGGCTGAGCCCAGGCCTCCGCCGTCCGCGTCCGGCTGCTCGATCCCGTGGCCTCCGCCTTCCGCGTCCGGGTGGTCGATCCCCTGGCCTCCGCCGTCCGCGTCGGTAGAAGGGGCCGCGCCGTCCGGCTCCGCTGCCCGACCTCGCGGGCGCGACCCGGTCACCGCCGTCCGCGACGGTGGGCGCAGGGCCCTGACCAGCGCTTACCGGCAGAACGGCGGGCCGGGACCGAGGTCCCGGCCCGCCGCTATGACGTGCCCTGCCCAGCGTGGGCCGGGATCAGGTGGCGGTGCAGGTGACGGTGGCTCCGGCGCCGGTTCCCGTGCCCTGGAACCCGAAGTTGGTGCTCTGCCCGGCCGACAGCCGCCCGTTGTAGCTCGCGTTGGTGACGGTCACGGCGCCGCTGGTGCCGGAGTTGACGCCGCTCCAGATGGACGTGATCGTGGCTCCGGAGGGCAGGGTGAGGGCGACCCTCCAGCCGTTGATCGCGGCGCCGCCCGCGGTGACGTTGACGGAGGCGACGAACCCGCCGGCCCACTGGTTCGACACCGAGTAGGCCGCCGAGCAGCCCCCGGTCCCGCCGCTGGGCGACGGAGAGGGCGACGGGGAGGGCGAAGGTGACGGGGACGGCGAAGGCGAGGGGGAAGGTGACGGCGAGGGAGAGGGGGTGCCGCCGTCGAGTGTGAGGTTCTTCTGCTGGACCTGCCACTGGGTGTTGCACAGGCCGCAGTTGGGGCCGACGAAGTTGGCCCCGGCCGTGGTGTCGCCCTTCAGCCGCCACTTGAGGTACAGCACCGCCACGCGGCCGAACTCGCCGCCGTTGGTCTGGCCGTAGGTGCCGCCGTGGCCGACGTTCAGATTGCCCATGAAGGCGGGCAGCCCCGACGGCAGCTTGCCCCAGTCGTCGATGGCGTTGGGGTAGGCGATGTCACTGGTGCCGCCGATGAAGTAGGCGATCGGCTTGGTCAGCCGGCGGAGCTGGTAGTCGTCGGAGTCGTTCAGCAACCCGCTGCTGAAGATGGTGGTCGTGATGACACGCGAGTCGTTGGAGACGGCGTAGGCCTCCAGGCCACCGCAGGAGTAGCCCCCTACGGCGATCTTGGTGGTGTCGAGTTTGCCGTAGTACTTGCTGCCCTGGCGGTTGTTCTCCGCGACCGCCCAGTCGATGGACTGGGTGAGCATCTGGGACGTCGTCGAACCCGAGGCGTTCGGGCCGCCGCTGGCGATGGCGAGGAACCCGTACGAGGCGATCTCGCGGAGGAAGTTCTGCTGCGAGAGCCCGTTGGCGGAGCAACCTCCGTTGCCCCAGACGAAAATGGGGAGTTTCTCGGACGGGAGGGTTCCGGGCCGGTAAATGGTGTGATTGGCCAGGCCGGTGGAGGTCTCGTAATCAGCCGGATAGGGGCCTGAACCGCCGACCGCCGCTACGGCGGTCGGCGTCATGGTGAGCGCCACCATTCCGGCGCATATCGGGGCGACCGCGGCCGCCAGTACCGCGCTGATGATCGAGCGTTTTCTCATTTAGCCCTCCGAAGGCGTGACAACGGCGCTCTGTGTCGGATGTGGCATACGCGGCGGACGCCGGCGGGAGCCCGGCAACGGCACGGCCGACTCCCGCCGCGCCGGGCCGGCCGGCGCCGGACCGAATCCGCGGATCGATACGGCGAACCATCGGCTGCCGGTCGCGCTCGTGTCAGGCGCGATGAGCCGATGGGCAATGCGCAGTTACTATCACTGCGGCGAATAAAAGTGTCAAGCGACCGCGTTCAGCCGGTCGGGCGGTGTGCGCGCGGGCCGGAAACGCCCCTGGCGCGATCGGCATCCGGGCGGCCGCCGGTCGTCCGAGTGAGTGAAAGTTTCCTTTAACCGTCCCTGCGGGCCGGGGTGGAAACGAAGTTCTCCGACGCCCGGAAGTGGGTGATCCACGATGCGGCGTCCGGCCAGTACGGCGTCGTGACCTGGACCAGCCGCGCCTCGGCGAGCGTGCCGAGAGCGGAGTGGATCTCCAGCATGAGCTCCCTGGCGGCCTGGCGGGGCCACGGTGCCGGCAGGAGGTGCTCGGGGAGGTCCGGGTCGATGTCGGGGAACCTCCGCCAGGAATCCATGACGGAGGTGCGGGCCACCAGCGCCCGGGTCGCGTCGACCTGCCCGTCGCGGACGGCCGCCCGCAGATCCGAGTACCGCGCGATGAAACCGTCGTAGGCCGAGGCGAGGCCGGCCAGATCGTAGGCGGCGGCAGGGCCGTGCGGGCCGGCCTCCGCGTCGAAGCGGGTGTGCATCACCGACCAGCGGCCACCGTCGACCCCGTCCATGATCTCGTGCAGCGCCTTGGTCGCCGGACCCGCGTCGGATCCGGGCCGGATCCACACACTGTCGTACAGCCGGGCGAAACCCAGCGCCCCCAGAGCCCTGCGGACCGCGTGCCGCGGGGCCTGGCCGGACTGGGGGATCGAGAAGGAGACGGTCACCCAGTCGCCGGTCCACCGCGGCGGGCGCGCGCCGAAGCCGAGGAAATGATCCATCCGGGCGCGATGCCTGGCGATCGCCTGAGAGGTGAGGTGGTACACGGGCGGCCGTCCGGATCCCCGCACGGCGATCAGGCCACGCCTGGTCAGCCGGGACAACGCGGCCCGCGCGCTGGACTCGCTGATGCCGAACTCCCCGAGCATCGCGACCACCGCCGCCGACGGAAGGTTCGCCTCCGAGGAGTCGAGGTACTCGCCGAGCAGGGTCGCCAGAAGGTGCTGCGGGTTGGGGCCGGCCTGCGCCCGCGGGGCTCCGACATCCTCCGAAGGCACGTGGGCGCTCACGTCATCAGCTTGCCGCACGGCGACGTCCCTGCCGAACGACTCCGCCCTCGCGCCGTCGGCCTCGCGTTCGTCCCGGCGAGCTCAGGGCCCCTTGCATATACGCGTTTCCCGCGGCGGCCGCACGTTGGGACCCGTCACAGGCTTGTGCTGATCGCGCCGGCGACGCGGACGGTGGTGTCGGCGAGCCGCGGCAGCGGATGCGACGCTCCGACCAGCGCGTAAAGGGCCGCGACCGTCTGACCCGCCGCGTCGTGGAGGGGGGCCGCCACGCAGCGCACGAGCGGCATGAGCTCCCCGTGGTCGTAGGCCACGCCCGTCTCGCGGATGTCCGCGAGCTCCCGGCGCCCGCTCCCCGGCGGCAGGGCCAGCGATCTGCCCACCGGAGTGCAGGCCAGCAGGACCCTGCCGGCCGCGGTCGTCCAGCACGGCGACGAGGTGCCGGGCACGATCGGCGCCAGATGCCGCATCTCGCCGGCCACCGCGTCGATCACCATGGTGTGCCCGTGCGACAGGACGCAGACCCCCACCGTCGCTCCGGTCATCCGGGCGAACCGCCGTAGGGGACGCTGCACGGCCTGGCGCAGCGCCGGGCTCGCGCGCCACGCCCCGGCCAGCCGGTGCACGCGCGCGCCGACGCGGTACCTGCCGCCGGACTTCTCCACCGCGCCCAGATCGGTCAGCTGTTCCAGCAGGCGGTACGCCGTCGCCTTGGGCAGGCCGCTCTCGGCGGCGATCCGCGTCAGACCGGCCTCGCCGGTGCGTTCGAGGACGTCCAGGAGGGTGAAGGCGCCTTCCAGCACGCCACGCCCGGCCGTCACCGGCCCGTTCGCGGAGTCCGCGCCGACTGAACCCGTCATGGGCGAACAGTACGGCGCGTGACCGCCATGTACCAGTCTTGTCACCGAAACCGTCTCAGAAGGAGGCGGCGGTCCGGCGACCCGGTGGGCGGACCGCTGGGCGGACCGGGGAATCGGCGGGCGCGCGGACCATCAACCCCGCCGCAGGCAGCCCGTACACTAGGCCTATGCGCACTCCCGATTGATCGGCGCACTCACGAAGCGGGCCGAGCCGCGTGGCGGCCCCGCCGCGTTCCCGGTATCCACCGTCAGCACGTTCTTCGACCTTGTTCCCCGCTCTGGGAGTGTTCCCTCATCATGATCATCGCGTCCGACATCGAACTGCGCGCCGGTTCCCGCCTGCTCATCGAGGGGGCCTCCTTCCGCGTGAACCCCGGCGACCGCATCGGCCTGGTGGGCCGCAACGGCGCGGGGAAGACCACGCTCACCAAGGTGCTGGCCGGCGAGGGGCTGCCCGCCGCCGGCACGGTGACCACCACCGGCAGCGTCGGCTACCTCCCCCAGGACCCGCGCACCGGAGACCTGTCGGTGCTGGCCGCAGACCGCATCCTGTCGGCCCGCGGGCTGGACGAGGTGCTGCGCGAGCTGCGCCAGGCCGAGATCGGCATGGCCTCCGACGACTCCCGCGTGCGCGACCGCGCCGTGCGCGCGTACGGCCGCCTGGAGGACCGGCTGCACGTCCTCGGCGGGTACTCCGCGGAGGCCGAGGCGGCCTCGATCGCCTCCAGCCTGGGTCTGCCCGACCGCGTGCTCAAGCAGCCGCTCCAGACGCTGTCCGGCGGCCAGCGGCGGCGGGTGGAACTGGCCCGCATCCTGTTCAGCGGAGCGGAGACTCTCCTGCTTGACGAGCCGACAAACCACCTCGATGCAGACTCAATCGGGTGGCTTCGTGATTTTTTACGATCACACCAGGGCGGTTTGATCATTATTAGCCACGATGTCGGGCTTCTTGAAGCGACGGTCAACCGGGTCCTGCACCTCGACGCCAACCGCGGCGTCATCGACACCTACAACGTCGGCTGGACCACGTATTTGGCCCAGCGCGAGAGCGACGAGCGGCGCAGGAAGCGCGAGCGCGCCAACGCCGAGCGCCAGGCCTCCCAGCTGCTCTCGCAGGCCGACCGCATGCGCGCCAAGGCCACCAAGGCCAAGGCCGCCCAGGACATGGAGCGCCGCGCCAAGCGCCTGCTCGCGGGCGTGGAGGAGGAGCGGCGCTCCGACAAGGTCGCCAAGCTGCGCTTCCCCGACCCGGCGCCCTGCGGGCGCACGCCTCTGACGGCCACCGGCCTGTCGAAGTCCTATGGCTCGCTGGAGGTCTTCACCGACGTGGACGCGGCCGTCGACCGGGGCAGCCGCGTGGTCGTGCTCGGCCTGAACGGCGCCGGCAAGACCACGCTGCTGCGCATGCTCGGCGGCCTGGAGAAGCCCGACTCCGGCCAGATCCACCCCGGCCACGGCCTCAAGCTCGGGTACTACGCCCAGGAGCACGAGACGCTGGACGCCGGCCGCACGGTGCTGGAGAACATGCGCTCGGCGGGCTCTGACGTGCCCGACGTGACGCTGCGCAAGGTGCTCGGCTCGTTCCTGTTCTCCGGGGACGACGCCGACAAGCCGGCCGGCGTGCTGTCGGGAGGCGAGAAGACGCGCCTGGCCCTGGCCACGCTGGTGCTGTCGAGCGCCAACGTCCTGTTGCTGGACGAACCCACGAACAACCTCGATCCCGTTAGCCGCGATCAAGTACTTTCAGCGCTAAGATCCTATTCTGGGGCAATTGTCCTGGTTACGCATGATGAGGGTGCCGTTGAGGCCCTACAACCAGATAGGGTGATCTTGCTACCAGACGGAGTCGAAGACGCTTGGAGCGATGAATTTTCCGATCTTGTGGCACTTGCCTGATCTTAATTTGAGCGGGTACGGATCTTTTCCCATGGAGTAGGTAGCCGATCCGGCTGAAATGACTGATCATGGCGTGAGTAACGCTGCGGAAGTCTGGCACTACAGGAGGTACTCGTGGCCGAGACTCTCAAGAAGGGCACCCGGGTGACCGGGGCCGACCGTGAAAAACTGGCCGCCGATCTCAAGAAGCGGTATGCCGCGGGTGAGAGCATCCGCGCGCTCGCCGCGTCGACCGGCAGGTCATACGGGTTCATCCACCGCATCCTCAGCGAGTCCGGCGTGACTCTGCGGGGGCGCGGGGGCGCCACCCGGGGCAAGTCCAAGCGCTAGCGGACGCCTCGGATACGCGCGACCGCAGCCGCTCGTGCCGTTCAGCCGAAGCCCGTCCCGCCCGCGCCGGTAGAATCTCATTCTGGAACCTGCAGTGGGTTCGGGCGTGACGGGACAGTGAGGCATGGGGACGGAGCGGGCGATGGCGGAAGCGGCGACAGGGGGGAGTGCGGCGGACACCTCGGCGAGCGAGGATGCCGAGCCGGGCACGCATGGAGCGCTGACGCGCGCCGGAGGGGTGCGTGGCGAGGCTGAGGGAGCCCCTGACAGCGAACAGCTCGCGGAGATCGGTCTGCGCTTCGAGGTGGACGGCGAGATCGCGACGATCACACTTGACCGGCCCGAGCGGCGGAACGCCCAGACGTTCGCCACCTGGTCCGCTCTGGCTCAGATCGGCACAACGTTGCCTGAGCAGGTGCGCGTCGTCGTGGTCCGAGGCGAGGGGCCGTCCTTCTCAGCCGGCATAGACGTGCGGCTGTTCACGCCCGAGGGTGTCTCGGGGCAGGGGTCGTTCGCGTCCGCGGCCGCGCTCGACGGCGGGACGATCGACCAGCGCATCAGGGAGTTCCAGGAGGGCTTCCTGTGGCTGCGCCGTCCCGACATCGTGTCCATCGCGGCCGTGCACGGGCACGCGATCGGGGCCGGATTCCAGCTTGCCCTGGCCTGTGACCTGCGCGTCATCGCCGATGACACCAAATTCTGCATGAAAGAGCCCGCGCTCGGGCTCGTCCCCGACCTCACCGGCACCAAGCCGCTGGTCGATCTCGTCGGCCTGTCCCGCGCCGTGGAGATCTGCCTGACCGCGCGCGTCGTCGAGGCCGGCGAGGCGCTGCGGCTCGGCCTGGCCGAGCGGGTCGTCCCCGGGGACGAGCTTCAGGCGGCGACGAAGGAACTGGCCACGTCCCTGCTGGCGACCGACCGTGACGCGGCGGCGGCGACCAAGCGGCTGCTGCAGGGGGCGTCCGGCCGCACATTGGAGGAGCAGGCGGCGGCCGAGCGCGCCGAGCAGCGGGCACGCATCAAAGCGCTGTTCGGAGGCGTCCGTCAGGCGTGATCGTTCGCCTTGAGCTGACCGGGGAATCGGGGGGCCGGTTCTCCTGCTTGGCGGGAGGAGGGATCGGGCGAGGCCCGGTCCCGGGGCGCGCGGTGAGAGGATCGGCGGACGGTTGATGGCGATGATGGGCGGGGGATACGGTCCCCAGGTGATGCGGTCCCTGCGGCGGGACAGCTCGGTGACCAAAGAACGGCTCACGCCGGGGACGGTGCCGCGCATCTCCCGGTACGCGCGGCCCTACCGGGGGCAGATCGCCGCGTTCCTCGGGCTGGTCGTGCTGGACGCGGTGATCGTCATCGCCAACCCGCTGCTGCTGAAGTCGATCATCGACAGCGGCATCATCCCGCGGCGGGCCGACGTCGTGGTCATGCTGTCGTTGATCATCGCCGGCCTCGCCCTGGTGGACGCCGGGCTCGGGCTGGCCCAGCGCTGGTTCTCCTCGCGCATCGGCGAGGGCCTGATCTACGACCTGCGCACCGAGGTGTTCGACCACGTCCAGCGCATGCCGGTGGCCTTCTTCATGCGCGCCCAGACCGGCGCGCTGGTCTCGCGGCTCAACAGCGACGTCATCGGCGCCCAGCGCGCCATCACCAGCACGCTGTCGGCCGTGGTGTCCAACGTGGTCAGCCTGATCATGGTGCTCGGCGCGATGCTGATCCTGTCGTGGCAGGTCACGCTGGTCGCCCTGATCCTGCTGCCGATCTTCATCTTCCCCGCCCGGTACGTCGGGCGCCGCATGTCCGGGCTGACCCGCGAGCAGATGCAGCTCGACGCCGAGATGAGCTCGGTCATGACAGAGCGCTTCAACGTCGCCGGCGCCATGGTCGCCAAGCTGTACGGCCGGCCGGACGACGAGGCCTCGCACTTCAGCGATCGGGCCGGCCGTGTGCGCGACGTCGGCATCACCGTCGGCATGTACGGCACGGTGTTCCGCGTCGCCCTCGGCCTGGTCGCCGCGCTCGCCACCGCGCTGGTGTACGGGGCGGGCGGCGTGCTCGTGGTCGACGGCGCCTTCCCGCTCGGGACGCTGGTGGCGCTCGCCGCGATGCTCATGCGCCTCTACGGCCCGCTGACCAGTCTGTCCAACGTCCACGTCGACGTGATGACCGCGCTGGTCAGCTTCGACCGGGTGTTCGAGGTGCTCGACCTGAAGCCGATGGTCGCCGAGAGTCCGCACGCCCGGCCGCTGCCCGGCGGGCCGGTCACCATCGAGTTCGACGACGTCCAGTTCCGCTACCCGGCCGCCGAGGAGGTCTCGCTGGCCTCCCTGGAGTCGGTGGCCAGGCCCGACACCGGCCCGAGCCAGGAGGTGCTGAAGGGCGTCACCTTCACCGCCGCGCCGGGTCAGCTCATCGCGCTGGTCGGGCCGTCCGGCGCGGGCAAGACCACGATCACCTCGCTGGTGTCGCGGCTGTACGACGTGACCGGCGGCGCGGTGCGCATCAACGGCGCCGACGTGCGCGAGGTCACGCTGGCCTCGCTGCGCGACACGGTGGGCGTCGTGATGCAGGACGCCCACCTGTTCCACGACACCATCGGCGCCAACCTCCGCTACGCCCGCCCGGGCGCCTCCGAGGAGGAGATCTGGGAGGCGCTGCGCGCGGCGCAGATCTTCGAGCTGGTCGAAGGGCTGCCCGACGGGCTGGACACCGTCGTCGGCGACCGGGGCTACCGGCTGTCGGGCGGCGAGAAGCAGCGCATCGCGCTGGCGCGGCTGCTGCTGAAGGCCCCGCGGGTCGTCGTGCTCGACGAGGCCACCGCCCACCTGGACTCCGAGTCCGAGGCCGCGGTGCAGCGGGCGCTGAAGACGGCGCTGGCCGGCCGCACCTCACTGGTGATCGCCCACCGCCTGTCCACGATCCGCGAGGCCGACGAGATCCTCGTCGTGGAGGACGGCCACGTCGTCGAGCGCGGCCGCCACGACGACCTGCTCGCGGCGAACGGCGCCTACGCCGAGCTGTACAGCACCCAGTTCGAGCACCAGCGCTAGCGCCGCCGGTCGCGGGCGGGCCGGTCCGAGGAGGTCCTGGAGCGCCCGTCCCGGCGCCCGCGGCCGCCCGGCGCCCGCGGGCGCCGGGTCACAGGTAGCCGAGGCGGGTGAGCTCCTCCTTGGCGACCTTCTCGACCAGCGCGAGGTCGTCGGGCCGCAGCCGGGAGCGCCACGCGCCGACCTTGGGCGCGCCCGTGCCGTACAGCGCAACCTTGGAGACCCGGCTCTCGACGAACTCCGACACCGCCGCCACCGTGGCGCCCGGGGACTGGGCCATCTCCTCGTAGCGCACCGTGAGGAGCTGATCGGGCGGCATCTCCTGACGCAGCGCGGCGCTCAGGCGCACGGCGCTGCGCCAGCGCAGGGCGCACTTGCCCGCCGAGTCCATCGCGGTCCACTTCTCGCGGTGCTCGCTGGAGTTGACCCCGAGGAAGGGGTTGGGGAACTCGGTCTCGTCGCTGAGCATGCTGGTGCGGAACAGGCTCATCGAGGTCCGGTCGGCGAGCATGTCCGCGGTGACGTCCCTGCCGTCCCGGATGAACTGGATGAAACGGGCGTCGGGGAAGGCCTGCAGCAGTATCGGCGCGCTGTAGAGCAGGTCGGGGTTGGCGTCGCCGAACCGGACGACGGCGCCGGGCGAGGCGCACGGGCCGCCGCCGGTGACGGCCCCGGCCTCCCGGCAGGACGCCGGGCACTCGGCGCACGCCCCGGGGACGATCTGCCAGGCCTCGGCCAGGGCGTCGCGCAGCACCCGGACGGCGCCGCCGCCCTTCCTGCGCATGATGGAGGGACGACGGGCGAAGGCGTAGACCACGTGGGCGACCGCCGCCCGGCCCATCGTGAGGTGGAAGCCGGGCGAGCGTTTCAGCGCACGCGCGAGGAGGTCCACGCCGGAGTGCGGCGCGCCGAGCACGAACACCGGCCTGCGGACCTTGATGCCGTTGACCACCAGGATGTGGGTCGGGGGTCGCATAAGTGAGGACAGTCTGACACCCTTTGCGAGGTGAACGAACCGGCCACGCCCCGCCCGTCGGTGGTACATGGCGTCACCTGGGTAAGCGTACTCACAACTGTGGCGGTTTCCGCCCATTCACGGGTTTTCGACGCCCCTGAATCAGCACGAATTCGGGGTATGGGAGGCGGGCGATGAGGGACAGACGGCTGTGGGTCCCCGGCCGGCTCCACCCCGGCGACCGGGTGGCCGTCGTCGCCCCCTCCGGCCCGGTCGACCCGGTGCGCCTGGCGCGCGGCCGCCAGGTCCTCACCGAGATCGGCCTGGACGTGGTGGTCATGCCCAGAGTCCTCAACCGGCGCGGCTACCTCGCGGGGTCGGACGCCGGCCGGGCGGCCGACCTGCAGGAGGCGTGGTGCGACCCGAGCGTGCGGGCCGTCATCTGCGCCCGGGGCGGCTACGGCGCCACCCGCCTGCTCGACCTGCTCGACTGGGCGGTCATGGGCACGGCCCGGCCCAAGATCCTGCTCGGGTCCAGCGACATCACCGCGCTGCACCAGGCGTTCGCCGTGCGGCTCGGCGTCGCCGGCTGCTTCGGCCCGATGCCGGCCTGCGCCACACTGAGCGACCCCGAGGGCCCCGAGCCGTCCTCGCTGGCCCACCTGCGCGCCTCGCTGTTCGAGGGCGACATGCCGGACCCGGTGGCCGGCGACCAGGTGATCGTGCCCGGCCACGCCGAGGGCCCGCTCACCGGCGGCAACCTGTCGTTGCTCGCGGCGCTGTGCGGCACCCCGTACGCCATGCGCGGGCAGGGGCACATCGTGCTGCTGGAGGACATCGGCGAGGACCCCTACCGCGTCGACCGCATGCTGACCCAGCTGATCTCGGCAGGGTGCCTGACCGGCGCCCTCGGCATCGTGCTGGGCTCGTGGGTCGGCTGCGGCGACCCGATGCCGGCGCTGGTCGACCGGCTGGCCCCGCTCGGCGTGCCGATGATCGCGGGGGTGCCGATCGGCCACGGGACACCACAGTTCACCGCCTGGATGGGAGCGGACGCGGTCATTGATACCGAATCGTGCTCTTTGACTTGCCTGTTCCGCGACCCCGCTGCGGCACTGTAGGCGCAGGTCGGGGGAACACCGGGGGAACACAGTGGCAGTTGGGAGCCTTGCGTGGGCTTGTTCAGGCGATACCGGGACCGGCGGGCCGGCGCGGCGCGGCGCTCGATCGAGGACGCCGACCTGGACTCCCTGCTGACGCTGGTGGCCGAGAGCCTCGGCTACGACCACGCGTTGCGGTCCGGGGCCTCCTCGATGGAGCTCACCGGGCCCCGCACGATGAGCGTGCGGCTGGACGGGCTGCGCCGCGAGGCGGCGCGGCGGTCGCGTGAGGACTGGCCGGTACTGGTCTCCGAGCACCTGGCACGGGCGGTGGCCCGGCCCGAGGACCTGCCGGATGTGTGCGACTACGCCCAGGTCCGTCCGCTGCTGCGTACCCGGGTGGTGCTCGCCGACGGGCTGGAGGACGACCCCACCCGGCTGATCGGCCGCCACCTCGGCTCGGACCTGATCGAGATCCTCACCGTCTCCGGGCGTCCCGTGCGCCCCGAGGAGGCGTTCTGCTGGCCGGTCCCGCCGGCCGAGGCGCTGGAGGCCGCCGGGCGCAACGTGCTCGCCGACGAGCGGCTGACGGCCGAGCGCGTCGACCTCGACGGCATCGCGGCCTACGTCATGTCCGGCTCGCCGGCCAGCTCCGCCGTGCACCTGCGCAAGATCCAGGACTACCTGGTGGTCTCCTCCGACGGGCTCGTCGTGGCGCTTCCCCGCCCCGGTGAGATGATCGTCCATCCCATCGACGGCCTGTCGGTGATGCGCGCCATCGAGCGGCTGTGGCTGCTGGCCCACCGCGAGTACCGGGCGCACGACGACGGGCTCAGCCCGCACGTGTACTGGTGGAACCACGGCAGGCTGACCCGCATCCAGGCCGACCTGGTCGTCCAGAACGGCCAGCGCCGCCTGGTCGTCGCCCCGCCCCCCGACTTCGCCCGCCTCCTGGCCGCCATGGCCAAGGACCGCTAGACCGGCCCGCCGGGGGAACGCGGCGGCGGCCTAGAGAAGGGCGGTGTGGCGCGGGGTGGAGCCCGGGCGCGACAGGGTGTGCGCGGTGTGGATCAGCGGGACGTGGCTGAAGGCCTGGGGGAAGTTGCCGACCAGGCGCCCGTAGCGGGGGTCGTACTCTTCGGCCAGCAGCCCGACGTCGTTGCGCAGGGACAGCAGCTTCTCGAACATCTCGACGGCCTCCTTGCGCCGGCCGGCCATCGCCCGCGCCTCGGCCAGCCAGAAACTGCACGCCAGGAACGCCCCCTCGCCGCCGGTCAGGCCGTCCACGGTGTTCTGGTGGGCGATCGGGTAGCGCAGCACGAAGCCGTCCGACATCAGCTCGCGCTCGATCGCGTCGATGGTCCCGGTGACGCGGGGGTCGTCGGGCGGCAGGAAGCCGGTCTGCGGGATCAGCAGCAGCGAGGCGTCCAGTTCCTGCGACCCGTAGGACTGGGTGAAGGTGTTGCGCTCGGCGTCGTAGCCCTTCTCCATGATCTCGGCGTGGATGCGCCCGCGCAGGTCGCTCCAGCGCTCGACCGGGCCGCTCTGGCCGAACCGCTCGACCTGCCGGATCACCCGGTCGGCGGCCACCCACGCCATCACCTTGGAGTGGACGAAGTGCCGGCGGGGCCCGCGGACCTCCCACAGGCCCTCGTCCGGCTCGTCCCAGTGGGACTCCAGGAACTCCATCAGCGACCGCTGGATCGCCCAGGTGCGCGAGATGGAGGTCAGCCCGGAGGCCCGCGCCAGGTAGAGGCAGTTCATCACCTCGCCGTACACGTCGAGCTGGAGCTGGTCGACCGCGGCGTTGCCGAGACGCACCGGCCGGGAGTCCTCGTAGCCCTCCAGCCAGGGCAGCTCCATCTCGGGCAGACGGCGCTCCCCGGCCACGCCGTACATGATCTGCAGGTCCTGCGGGCGGCCGGCGATGGCGCGCAGCAGCCACTCGCGCCAGTCGCGGGCCTCCTCGACGTAGCCGGCCCCGAGCAGGGCGTCGAGGGTCATCGTGGCGTCCCGCAGCCAGCAGTAGCGGTAGTCCCAGTTGCGGACGCCGCCGATGTCCTCGGGCAGGGAGGTGGTGGGCGCGGCCACGATGCCGCCGGTGGGGGAGTAGGTGAGGGCCTTGAGCGTGATCAGCGAGCGGTCGACGGCCTCGCGCCAGCGCTCCTCGGTGCGCGGGGTGCACTGGGAGATCCACTCGCGCCAGATCGCCTCGGTCTCGTCCAGCTCTTCCAGGGGGTCGATGCTCGGCGGCTTCGGTGAGTGGGAGGGGTGCCAGGTGAACACGAACGCCAGCCTGTCGCCGGCCGACACGCGGAAGTTCCCCTTGTGGGCGTAGTCGCCGCCCTGCAGCGGCACGGGGGAGTGCAGCCACACCGAGTCGGGCCCGCCGATGGCCTGCAGCAGCCCGTTGTCGCGGCGCACCCAGGGCACGATGCGGCCGTAGTCGAAGCGGATGCGGATGAGCGTGCCCATCTCGACGCTGCCGGACAGGCACTCGACGACCCGCACCAGGTCGGGGTTGGCATGCCGGGGCGGCATGAAGTCGGTGACCCGCACCGTGCCGCCCTCGGTGTCCCACTCGGTCTCCAGGACGAGGGTGTTCTCGCGGTAGCGGCGCCGGGTGCTCAGCCGCCGCCCAGGCCCGGCCGGGCCGATCCACCAGTGGCCGTTGCGCTCCTCGCCCAGCAGTGCCGCGAAACAGGCGGGGGAGTCGAAACGGGGCAGGCACAGCCAGTCGATCGACCCGTCCCGGCCGACGAGGGCGGCCGACTGCATGTCGCCGATGAGTGCGTAGTCCTCGATCCGCATGCCGTCACGCTAGTACGCCTGAAGGCTCGCGGCGCACGCCTCGGGCGACGGGCCCGGCCTCGCGGGCGTCAGCCGCGTGGACGCATCAGCGGCATGAAGAACTGGGTGAGCGGGCCGATCAGCACCGCGAAGGCGATGGTGCCCACGCCGGCGGTGCCGCCGAGCAGCCAGCCGACGGCCAGGACGCTCAGCTCGACCAGCGTGCGCGCCGTCCTGATGGACAGGCCGAGCCGGTTCAGCCCGGTCATCAGCCCGTCGCGGGGCCCGGGGCCGAGCCCGGCACCGATGTACAGGCCGGTGGCGGCGGCGATCACCACGATGGCGGCCAGCAGGTAGGCCCAGCGCACCAGCAGGTGCCCGGGGGTGGGCAGCACCCAGATCACCAGGTCGGCGAACAGGCCCAGGAAGACGATGTTGCTCACCGTGCCGAGGCCGGGGCGCTGCCTGAGCGGGATCCAGAAGACCATGACGGCGGCGCCCACCACGATGATCCACGTGCCGATCGACCATCCCGTGCGCACGGCCAGGCCCTGGTGGAAGACGTCCCACGGGTCGTTGCCGAGACCGGACTCGACCTGCAGGGCGATGCCGGCGCCGTAGAGGAACAGCCCAGCGTACAGGCGCAGCAGGCGGGCGGGGAGCGAGCCGACGTGGGGCAGGGAGATCTCAGTCATGGTGCGGCCATGGTCGGACGCCATTGGCTTGCCACTAAAGGGCCAATCAGAGAAAGTGGCCTTATGGAGCGCTATGTCAGTGGGCCATGGCTGGCCCGGCTGGTCGACCTGCCGCCGGACACCCGCCCGTACTACCGCGCGCTCGCCGACCGTCTGCGCGGGCTCATCCTGGACGGCCGCCTGGCCACGCGCGTGCGCGTGCCCGCCGAGCGCCACCTGGCGCAGGCCCTCGGCGTCAGCCGCACCACCGTGACCGCCGCCTACGACCGGCTGCGCGAGCAGGGCTACCTCGACAGCCGCCAGGGCGCGGGAAGCTGGACGACCCTGCCCGATCCAGGCGCGCTCGGCACCGACAACCCGTGGGTCGTCCCCCGCGACGACGGCCTGATCCCCCTGCACGCCGCCGCCCCGCCCGCCACGTCCCTGCTTCCCGAGGCGCTGGCCGCCGCCGCCGAGGCCTACCCCCGCTACGGCTTGGGCACCGGCTACGACCCGGTCGGCATAGCGCCGCTGCGCGAGGCGATCGCCGCCCGGTACGGCGCCCGGGGGCTCGCCACCCGGCCCGACCAGATCTTGGTCACCGGTGGCGCTCAGCACGCCATCCACCTGGTCATGACCCTGCTGACCGGTCCCGGCGACCCGATGCTGGTGGAGTCGCCGACCTACCCCCACGCCCTGGACGCCGCCCGCCTGCGCGGCGCCCGGCTGGTGCCGGTCGGGTTCCCCGAGGACCGCTGGGACCTGGACCTGATGGCCTGCGCCATGCGGCAGTCGGCCACCCGGCTCGGCTACGTCATCCCCGACTTCCACAACCCCATGGGCCTGTTCATGGACGACGCCGGCCGGGCCGAGCTGGTGCGCGCCGCCCGCAGGTACGACACCACGCTCCTGGTGGACGAGAGCTGGGCCGAGCTGGCCGTCGACGAGATGCCCGCGGCCCGGCCGCTGGCCGCGTTCGACACCGACGGCCGGGTGATCAGCATCGGGTCGGCCTCCAAGCTGTGGTGGGGCGGCCTGCGCATCGGCTGGATCCGCGCCACCAGCGCCATGGTGCGGCGCCTTGCCGTGCTGCGTGCCGGGGTGGACATCGCCGCGCCGCTGATCGAGCAGCTCGTGGTGGCCCACCTGTTCGAGCGCATCGAGCTGGCCAAGGCAGAACGGGCCCGCGCGCTCGGCGCCTCCCGCGCGGCCCTCGCCGAGGCGCTGCGCGCGCTGCTGCCCGAGTGGCGCTTCACCGAGCCGCGCGGGGGCGGGTCGCTGTGGGTGCGGCTGGACGCCCCGAACGCGACGCCGCTCGCCGACGCGGCGGCGGCCCGGGGAGTGCGCCTGGCGCCCGGCCCGTGGTTCGGTGTGGACGGCACGCTGGAGCGCTACCTGCGCCTGCCGTTCACCATGCCGCCGCGGGCGCTCGCCGACGCCGTGCCACGCCTGGCCGCCGCGCGCGCCGCGGCCGCCTCGCCGGGCTCCCTTCCCGCGCCCGGGCCGCGGGACGCCGCGCTGACCCCCTCCCTCTGACGGGCCGCGGCGCTGCCGCGCCTCACACCTTCGCCGGGGCGGCGCCGGGACGCTCCGGCGCGCGGCCGGGGGCCGCCGTCACACCTCGCCCATCAGCACACGCAGCCGGTGGGCGAAGGCCAGCAGGACGCCCGAGGCCAGGACCGCGATGGCCGCGAGCGTGGTGAAGTACGCCGGCTCGGACATCACCCGCAGCAGGCGCGCGGTCTGGCCCCCGATGGCGTCGCCGACGGCGAAGGACAGGTACCACACGCCGAGCATCTGGCTGCGGAAGGCGTGCGGGGCCAGCTCGACGGTCACCGACAGCCCGACCGGGCTCAGCGACAGCTCCCCGAAGACCTGGACGAGATAGACCAGGAACAGCCACCAGACCGAGATGCGCCCGGTCTCGGCGAGCCGGGCGGCGAGCGCCATCACCACGAAGCTGACGCCGATCATGAACAGGCCGAACGCGAACTTCTGCGCCGCCCCCACCCGGTCGCCGAGCTTCACCCACAGCGCCGCGAAGACCGGCACGAACACCATGATCATCAGCGGGTTGAACGACTGCGTGGTGGCGGCCGTGATGGAATGCCCGAACATCCGCAGGTCGGTGTGCACGGCCGCGAAGTCGTTGAGGACGGTCGGCGCGAGGTCGTAGATCATCCAGAAGATCGCGGCGGCGGCGAACAGCCAGATGTAGGCCTTCATCCTGGTGCGCTCGACGGGGGTCAGGTTGTGGCTGCCGAGCAGGATGTAGGCGAAGTACCCGACCGGGACCATGATCGTCAAGAGGGTGAGCGCCACCGTGAAGCGGTCGACGGTCAGCGTCCCGCTCGCCGCCCACAGGGCGAGCGCCACCGCCGCGACGCCCAGGCCGGCCGCCGCGACCAGTCCGAAGTGGCGCCGCTCCTGAGGGGTGAGGCGGTGTCCGGGCGTCTCGCCGGCGCCCCGCAGATGGCGGCCGCCGGCGACGTACTGTGTCAGGCCGATGGCCATGCCGACCGCGGCGGCGCCGAAGCCCAGGTGCCAGCGGTCGTCCTTGGCCAGGTTGCTCACCACGTACGGCGCGGCGAACGCGCCCACGTTGATGCCCAGGTAGAAGATCGAGAAGCCGGCGTCCCGCCGGGCGTTGTCCCCTTCGGGGTACAGGGCGCCGACCATCGTGGAGATGTTCGGCTTGAGCAGGCCGGTGCCGGCGACGATCAGCGCCAGGCCGAGCCAGATGAGCGCCGGGCCGCGCAGCGGGATCGCCATGCTGATGTGGCCGAGCATGATGACGCACCCGCCGATGAGCACGGCGCGGCGGGCGCCGAGCACGCGGTCGGCGATCCAGCCGCCGGGCAGCGCCAGCAGGTAGACCAGCGCCCCGTACACGCCGACGACCGCGGTGGCGGTGGGCTTGGGCATCCCGAGGCCGCCCTGGACGACGGTCGCGGTGAGGAAGAAGAACAGGATGGCGCGCAGCCCGTAGAAGCTGAAGCGCTCCCACATCTCGGTGAGGAACAGGGTGACGATGCCGCGCGGATGCCCGAAGACCCTGCGCTCCTCCACCTGCGTGCTGAGTTCCTGCGACATGCGGTACGCCCCCCGTGCGCGTTCACTGCCTGGCCGGCGCCCGGCGGGCCGAGGGCGTCGCCGAGGCGGGGGTCCTCGCCGTCGCGCCTTGAGCGGCACCGTGGGCGTGCTTTCTGGACTTAACGTGACGTTCGTCCGTTTTATTGCTTAGTGCCGGAATTCATTTTCCGGATTTCCATAGGAGCCGATCACCGAGGGTAAGGGAAACGGGCGGCGAGGAGCCCGGGAACGGCCGGGGTCACGCGTGTTCTCACTTCCAGGGGCTTGTTCGATGTGAACGAGCTGTGGTGCGATTCATGCCATTCATGTAAGTGGGCACTTCTGGAGGCGAAATGGCCGACCCCCGGGTCCTTGCCGAACGTAGGGAAATCGAGCAAGAGATCGCCGGCCACACCATCTGCGAACAGCTCAAAGTCACGGCGGAACGCTTTCCGGACGCGCCCGCCTACTCCGACCGGTCAGGCGACGGCTGGACGACCCTGACCTATTCACAGGCCCGGCGGCAGGTGCTCGCGATCGCCGCCGGCCTCGCCGAACTCGGCCTCGGGCGCGGCGAGGCCGTCGCGCTGATGATGGTCAACCGCACCGAGCACGTGCTCGCGGACCTCGGCGCCGTCCACGCCGGCGGGGTGGCGTGCTCCATCTACGCGACCTTCGCCCCCGACCAGGTCGCCTTCGTCGCCAGGGACGTCAACGCCAAGATCGCGGTGCTGGGGGGCGCCGCCGACCTCGCGCGCTGGACGCCGATCCTCGACGAGGTGCCCGGCCTGCGCAAGGTCATCATCTTGTCCGACTGCCCCGAAGGCGACCTGTTCATCAGCTGGGACGACTTCCTCGCGCTCGGCGAGCGCGCCCTCGCGGCCGACCCCGCCGCCGCCGAGGCGCGGGCCGCCGAGGTGTCCGCGGACGACGTGCTGACCGTGCTCTACACCTCCGGCACGACCGGCAACCCCAAGGGCGTGCCGCTGACCCACGCCAACATCTGCTTCGAGGTCGCCGTCAGCGTCCGCCTGACCGGCCTGCCCGACCACGGGTCCCAGATCTCCTACCTCACCTACGCCCACGTCGCCGAGCGGGTGCTCAGCCTCTACATCCCGCTGTTCAAGGTCTACCACGTCCACTTCTGCCCCGACCTCGCCCAACTCGGCACCGTGCTCGCCCAGGTGAAGCCGCTGTTCTTCTTCGGCGTGCCACGGGTGTGGGAGAAGATGATGGCCCGCCTGCAGGCGCTGCTGGCCACCCAGCCCGAGCAGGAGCAGCAGAGGGTCCGCGCGGCCATGGCCGCCGGGCTCGCCTACGTCGAGGCCTGCCAGTACGGCCGGACGCCGAGCGCCGAGGTCACCGCCGCCTACGAGCAGGCCGACGCCGCGCTGCTGTCCGTCGTCCGCTCGATGATCGGGTTCGAGAACGCGCGGTGGCTGGCCACCGCCGCCGCCCCGATGCCGCTGGAGGTGCAGCGGTTCTTCGCCGGGTTCGGCATGCGGGTGGTCGACGTCTACGGGATGACCGAGACCAGCGGCGCCTTCACCGGCAACAGCACCGAGATGTTCAAGCTCGGCACCGTCGGCCGGGCCTTCCCCGCCGTGGAGGTGCGCGTCGCGCAGGACGGCGAGATCCTCACGCGCAGCCTGGCCAATACCGCCGGCTACCTCGACCGCCCCGAGGCCACCGCCGAGCTGATCGACGAGGAGGGCTGGCTGCACACCGGCGACGTCGGGTCCATCGACGAGGACGGCTTCGTGCGCATCGTCGACCGCAAGAAGGAGCTCATCATCACCGCGGGCGGGGAGAACATCTCGCCGGCCAACACCGAGAACCTCCTCAAGGAGCACCAGCTCATCGGCCAGGCCCTCGCCTACGGCGACCGCAGGCCCTTCGTGGTGGCGATCCTCACCCTCGACGGCGAGGTCGCGCCCGTATGGGCCAAGGGGCGGGGCATCGAGTTCGCCTCGCTCTCCGAGCTGGCCGAGCACCCCGACGTGCTCAAGGAGGTGGACGCGGCCGTCGCCGCCGCCAACGCCAAGCTCGCCCGCGTCCAGCAGGTGAAGCGGTGGCACCTGCTGCCCGTCGAGTGGACCGCCGAGACCGAGGAGCTCACCCCGAGCCTCAAGCTCAAGCGCCGCGTCGTGCACGCGAAGTACGCCGCCATCATCGAGGAGATGTACCGGGCCTGACGCGGGCGTTTTGCCGGGCGCGGGGCGTGTCGGGCCCCATGCCCTTACCCGCGGCCGCCTACCCTCCAGGCCATGACCTTGAGACGTCTGCTCACGTCGTCGGCCGCGGGGCTGGCCGCGCTCACGGTCCTGGCGGAGGCGCTCTCGGCGCCTTCCGCCGCCGCGGCCGGGGCGGTGGAGGCGCGCGCGCTCGGCGGGCGCCCGCCCGCCGAG
>NZ_JBEXGT010000061.1:0-44685 GCF_040607475.1 Sphaerisporangium sp. NPDC005288
GAGCGGATGTGCCGGGTGATGTGCGCGCGCAGCAGCCGCGTCGGCGACTCCGCCCACGACCTCACCAGCCCCGGCAGCACCGAACACCGCGGCTCTGCGCCCCGGGCGTCCATGACCGCCGCCAGCCACTGCTCGGCATGACGCCGCCCCGCACGCGCCGCCGACTCCACCGACTCCACCGAGATGTCCAGCACCCGGGCCACCTCGTCGGACTTCAACCCATGACGAAGCATCAGATCAAGGATCTCCCGCTCACGCGGCTCCAGGCAGGCGAGCACCTCCACGCCCAGCTCGGGCGACCCGCCGCGTCCCTGCCGGGCGTAGGAGCCCTTGTGGGCCACCCCGGCCAGGCGTGCCTGGCACTCGGCGCGGGCCAGCGAGTACAGCCACGCGCGCAGCCGCGTCGCGTCGTAGAGCCGGTCGGTGTGCGCCACGGCTCCGTACAACGCTCCGACCGTCGCCGAGAGGGCGTCCTCATCGTCGAGCAACGACTGGCAGTAGTCGTAGAGATGATCTCCATACTCGCGGCAGAGCCGCTCCAGCGCAGCGGGGTCATCCCTCCTCAGCACGGGGATCGCTCTCCTGACATAGATGCAAATGGAAAATCTGGTACTGGCAAAGCAGTCAGAAATATACGGGAGGACGCCCCAGCTGCTCATATCACTTTCATCACATAACAAACTTCTATACTCTGTTGACTGCGTTGCGGTCTTAACCCACACCTGAATGCACACGCAGGGACGACCGCCGCGATGTGCGTCGGGTGACCGACGAGGAACCCCGCCCCCGGAGACTGAGCATCGTGCGAGACAACTGGGATGAACCTTCTTCACCGCGACGTCGTCCGCCGTATGCCAAGAATTCCGCTGGAAGCGGTCCCCGCGCGGACCGATGGCGCACGTGGGAGACCTCGATGGAGCTGGACGACGGAGACGATGGGCCGATCCGCCGATGGCTCGGCAACGACCGGCGCGGCCCCATCGTGGTCGGGCTGACGCTGCTGGTGGCCGCCGGGTCGGGCATCTGGTTCGCCTGGCCGGAGTCCTCCGGAGGGGGGTCCGACACGCCGGCGGCGATCCAGACGCCCTCCGGCCGGCCGACCTCGAGAGCGTCCACGTCCGCTCCCTTCATGGGCGTGGAGTCGCCCCCGCCGCCGCCCACCGCCGACCACACACCGACGCGCAAGCGGGCCACGGCCACTCCCCGTCCCCGGGGGACGGACCTGCCCCCGCCTCCGGCGACGTCCGCACGGCCGACCGCGAGGCCTCAGGCCCCGACCACGACCGCCGCGCCGTCCCGGACGGCCAAGCCGACCCGCACGTCCAAGCCGAGGAAGAGCCCTCCCTCGCAGACGGGCCCCACGGCTCCCCCTCCCCCGCCGTCCTCCCGGACCGGCAGCCCCACCTCACCCCCCAGCACCAGCGGCCCCGACCTCCCCCCGCCGCCTCCGGGCACCTGATCGAGATATCACCCGCCCGCACTTACCGCGCAATATCGGTCATCCATTGACCCGATTACGGACGATCCCAAAAGCGGCTCGCGGTAAATGGGTCAGTGGAGGGAGGCGGCGATTCTCAGGGCTTGGGCCGAGGTCGCGGGGCCTTCCAGGCGATAGCCGGTCTGGCCCTGTTGCCAGATGAGGGTGGAGGCGGCACGGCGTTGCACCGGCTCGGAGCCGGCACCGGCGCGGGGCATGTAGGTGAGCCCGTGGGGGCCGGAGACCCACCAGCCGGGCGAGGCGCCTACGGTGACCTGTTCGGGGAACGGCCCGGGGAGGTCCTTGCGCCAGACCACCTCGAGCGTGCCGTCGTAGGCGTCCAGCCGTGTCCCGGGCCAGAAGAGCGACAGCACCCGGCCGTCGTCGCTCACGCGGACGTCGTCCGGCTCGCCCAGCTCGGCGGGCACCCTGACGGGGAAGGCGACCAGCTCGCGGGCCCGGTCGAGGGTCACCCGCCGCTCGCCGGGCAGCGGGGACGGCACTCCGGACGGCAGCGGCCCGGGCTCGCCGACGTGGATCTCCACACCGGCCAGCCTCAGGACGTGCGCGACGGCGGCCTGCCCCTGAGGGGTCAGCCCGAGCAGCGCCGCCACGACGACGGCGACACCGGCGGCCACCCACCGCCACCGGGGCCTGCGGGCCGGCCGGCGAGTTTCCGGCGACCGGCCGGGAGGGGCGGCCGGTTCCTCGGTGGTCAGCCCTTCGAGGCGGGTGCGGACGGAGCGGGCCACGTCGGCGGGAGGGGGGGCGGGGATGTCCAGCGCTTCGCCGAGCGCCAGGAGCTCGGCCTCCAGACCGCCGCCCGCGCCGCCGCTTGTGCCGTCGCTTGTGCCGTCGTTCGCGCCGCCGCTCGGACCGCCGCTTGTGCCGTCGTTCGCGCCGCCGCCCGGGTCGCCGTTCGGAATGTCGTCCGTGCTGTCGTTCGGACCGTCAGGAGAGTTCACCGCCCACCTCCTTCCGCAGCCGTGCCAGTCCTCGGAAGGTACGGGACTTCACCGAGCCGACCGGCCAGCCGAGGACCTCCGCCGTCTCCGCTTCCGAGAGCTGTAGGAAGTACCGGCAGACCACGGCCTGGCGTTCCCTGTCGGGCAGCGTGCGCACGGCCTCCAGCAGCCTGGCCCGGCGGTCGGTGGCGATGGCGGCGCCCTCGGGGTCGTCGGGGACGCGCAGGTCGGGCTCCGCGCCGGCCTTGAGCACGAGCTCGGCCCTGCGCCCGCGCGACCGGGTCATCGTGTGGGTCTCGTTCGCGACGATGCGCAGCAGCCACGGCCTGAACGCGGCGTCGCGGCGGAAGGTCGCGAGGTGGCGGAACGCCTTGACGAACGCCTCCTGGACGACGTCCTCGGCTTCCTGGCCGGCGCCGAGGAGCGCAGCCGTACGATGCGCCACCGCGCTGTAGCGCGCGACCAGCACCTCGTAGGCGGCGAGATCGCCGGCCAGGGACCGGGTTATCGCCTCGTCGTCGTCCGTCGCGGGCTCCTTGGAAGATCCTTGCGCGACAAAAGGTAGTTTCCTGGAGGTCTGCGCGCAAAGGGATGGGAAGACTCGCGTCAAGTGTTTCCGGTCGCGCTCGGCGGGAAGTTGGGACCGGCGCGGATCAGGGCGGCTAGACTCGATCCACATCCGTAGCCGTGGCCTCGTTCGGGGCCGCGGTTTTCCGTGAGCGAAGCTGGGCGGGACGCATGTCTGGGTATGACCGCGTGGTGCAACCTGCGGCCGGTGACGAGGCCTTGGAGAACCACCTCGGTGGCGACGAGGCGAAGAACTACCGGCAGTACGAGTTCGACATGGTCGCCCCGCACGTCGGCAGGTCCATGCTCGAGATCGGTTCGGGCCTCGGCCACTTCGCCGAGCAGTTCCTCCCCCGCCTCGACCGTCTGGTCGTCAGCGACTTCGACCCCTACTGCGTCGAGCAGCTCGGCAAGCGGTTCGACGGGCGCGACGACATCGAGGTGCTGCAGTTCGGCCTGCCCACCGACATCCCCCTCGCCGACCCGGTGGACACCGTGGTCCTGATGAACGTCCTTGAGCACATCGAGGAGGACGTCGAGGCCCTGCGGTCGCTGGCCAGGGTCACCCAGCCGGGCGGCCGCATCGTCATCTGGGTGCCCGGCTACATGCAGCTTTATGGAGACTTCGACCGCAAGGTCGGCCACATCACCCGGTACACCCCGGCGACGCTGGGCAAGACGGTCGCCGAGGCCGGGCTGAAGGCCGAGGTGCTCAAGCCGATCAACTTCCTCGGCGGCCTGGCCTGGTGGGCGGCCGTGCGACGCGGCGGCGTCGGCTATCCCGACCCGCGGCTGGTCAAGATCTACGACCGCACCGTGGTGCCGACGACCCGTTTCATCGAGCGTTTCATCCGCCCGCCGTTCGGCCAGACGGTCTTCTGCGTGGCCCGCGTCCCGCAGAAGTAGCCCGCCGGTCCCGGTGGCGGCGGTGTCCGTTCACCGGGATATCCCAGGGATTCCTCGCCGTTCTCCTAGCCGTGTCCGGTGTCCTTGGGATCATGAGGAATCTCACCGGAACACTGGTCGCCGGAGCGGTGGCCGGCGCGCTGTCGGTCGGAGCGCTCGGCGGCGTCGCCCTCGCGCGGCAGGCGGGCAACGCGCAGGCGGGCGGCGCGCAGACGAGCGAGGCGCGCACGGGCGTCCCCTACGAGCTGCTGTCGGCCGACTCGGCCGCGGACGAGGCCGCCGGCCTGGCCAAGGACCCGAAGGACCACCCCCGGCTCCGCGCCGCCCTGCGCCGCGGCCTGATCGGCGTGCACGGCGAGGCCACCGTCCGCGCCCGCGGTGGCGGCTACGCCACCTACGCCTGGCAGCGGGGCGAGGTCACCGCGGCGTCCGCGAGCTCGGTCACCGTCAAGAGCGCCGACGGGACGAGCTGGACGTGGGCGCTGACCACGGATACTAAAGTTCGCAAGAATGGCGCGAAGTCCGCTTCCTCCGCTCTGACGTCGGGTGACGGCGTCTTCGTCCTGGGCCGGCCCGACGGCGACGCCCGGACGGCGCAGGGAGTGGTGGTGCCCAAGAAGACCAGAAACTGACCGACCAAGGACCGCCCGACCACGGACGGACCGGCCGGGGACGGACCTGCCGAGGTCCGCCCGACCACACACCGGCCGGCCAAGGACCGAGGACGGACCGACGCAGGAGTGACCGAAGGACGGATGAGCGACCAGACGAACAAGCCCCGGGTCCTCGTCGTGGACGACGAGCGCAACATCCGCGACCTGGTGGGCATGGCGCTGCGCTTCCACGGGTTCGAGGTGGTCAGCGCGGCCCGGGGTCACGAGGCGCTGGAGATCGCCCGCTCCGGCATGCCCGACCTGCTCGTGCTGGACGTGATGCTGCCCGATCTGGATGGTTTCGAGCTGTGCCGGCGGTTGCGCGCCGAGGGCGATGACGTCCCGGTCATCTTCCTGACGGCGCGCGACGCCCCGGCCGACACCGTTCACGGTCTCACGCTGGGCGGCGACGACTACGTCACCAAGCCGTTCTCGGTGGAGGCGCTGGTGGCCCGGGCGCGCGCGGTGTTGCGGCGGGGCGGCGGCCGCGGCGGGTCCGGGTCCGGGTCCCTGACGGCCGAGCACGCCGTCCTGACCGTGGCCGATGTGGAGCTGGACGAGGCGCGCTGGGAGGTCCGGCGGGGTGGCACGCTGGTCGAGCTGTCCCCCACCGAGTTCCGCCTCCTCGCGTTCCTGATGCGCCACCCCGGCCAGGTGCTCACCAAGGCGCAGTTGCTGGAGAACGTGTGGGGGTTCGGCACCCAGTCGCAGGTGGTGGAGACCTACGTCTCCTACCTGCGGCGCAAGCTCGACCCGCTGGGCCCGCCGCTGATCCACACCCAGCGGGGCGTGGGCTACGCGCTGCGTCCGGCCTCCGACGGCTGAGCCGGTGAGCCCGCGCCCGGCGCCCGCCCGCGAAGCCTCCTCCTCCCGCCGGCCGGTGAGGTGGCGGGCCGAGACGCTGCGGGGACGGCTCCTCGCCGGGCTGCTGTCGGTGACCGCGGTGGGGCTGGCGGCGCTGTCGGTCGTCAGTGTGCTGGTGCTGCGCGGCCACCTGCTCGACCGCACGGACGCGACGCTCGCCGCCGCCGCCACGGCCTCGGCCGCCCGCCTGGTGCGGGCGTCCAACATCGCGCTGGTCAACGCCAGTCCGACCTCCGCGGTGGCCCTGCTGAACCTCACCACCGACCGGGGGCGGCTGCTGGCCGGCGACGACCCGGAGGCGGTGCACGTCCCCGAGATGCTGGAACGGATGGGCGGGGCCCGGTTGCAGCGGTTGGCCGACAGTGGCCGTCCGTTCGCCCTGACCGACCGGCTGCGCGCCGCGGCGGCGCGGATGACGGTCGGCAACCGGGTCGTGGTCGTCGCCGTGCCGCTGGACGAGGTTGAGGACGCGGTCCGCCGCCTGGTGGTGACCGAGCTGGTCACCGGGGTCGTGCTGATCGCGCTGCTCGCCCTGCTCGGCAGGTCACTGATCGGCAGGGGGCTCGCGCCGTTGTCCCGCATGGCCACGACGGCGCAGCTCGTCGCCGAGGGCGGCGACCTGTCGGCGCGCATGCCCGAGGGCCGGTCGGAGGCCGGGCGGCTCGGCTCGACCATCAACCTCATGCTGACCCGCATCCAGGACGCGTTCGCGGCGCGCTGGGCCTCGGAGGAGCGGGTGCGGCGCTTCGCCGCCGACGCCTCGCACGAGTTGCGCAACCCGCTGACCACCATCCACGGGTACGCCGAGCTGTATCGGCAGGGCGCCATCCCCGCGGAGGAGGTGCCGCAGGTGATGCGCCGCATCGAGGACGAGGCGGCGCGCATGACCCGGCTGGTCTCCGAGTTGCTGGAACTGGCCCGCCTGGACAAGGGCGCGCCGCTGACCATGGCGCCGGTGGACCTGACCGCGGTCGCCGCCGAGGTGGCCGACGACTTCACCGCGCTGGACCCCGACCACCCGGTGACCGTCGAGGCGCCGGGCCGGCTGGTCGCCGTCGTGGATGAGGCGCGGATCCGCCAGGTGCTGGTCAACCTGCTGGCGAACGTCCGCGCGCACACCCCGCCCGGGACGGTCGCAACCGTACGGCTGACGCCCCCCGCGGTGCTGGAGGTAGGCGACGACGGTCCTGGGATGTCTCCGGAGCACGCTGCGCTCGCCTTCGACCGGTTCCACCACTCGGCCCGCAGCGAGGGCAGCGGGCTGGGCCTGGCCATCGTGCAGGCCATCGCCACCGCCCACGGCGGCCAGGCGACGCTGCGCTCGCTCCCCGGCCAGGGCACGCTCGTCCGCGTGGTGCTCCCCGACCTGTCGCCCGTGTACGAGCCCCCGCCTCCGTGAGCAGTGGCGCCGATGCGTGCTGATGTCGCCGTACTGATCGTGTGAGTTTCGTAGCCGCATCCTGTGTGAGGTGCCGGGGCGCCGGACAAGACCTTGACGTCGCGGTGCAAGGGTCAGGCCCGGACCTTGGCGCCGTCCAGGAGCCTCCAGCCCAACGGGGTGAGGGTGTGCAGGATGGCGGGCCCGCGCCGTTCACTGGTGATCAGCCCCGCCTGCCGGAGCGTCTTGGTGTGGCGGCTCATCGACGCCAGTGACGTGTACAGAGTCGCGGCCAGTTCTGTCGTGGAGGCGCTGTGCCGCAGCGCGACGAGCACGGCGGCGCGGGTCGCGCCCATGAGTTCGGACAGTGGGCCCGGATCGACAGCGGTGATCGTGTCCCAGCGGTGTTCCGGCGTGATCGGGTAGACGAGGACCGGCGGCAGGTCCTGGTCGGCGAGCGACACGGCCGACCCGTGGCAGAAGAACGACGGCACGAGCCGCAGACCCCGCCCCTGCAGGTACAGGTCCTGCTCGACGTCGTAGCGCACCTCCAGTACCGGCCGGCGCCAGCGCATCAGCGGCTCGAAGCTGCGGAACAGCGCCTCGACGCCGCCGGCGAGCAGCACTCTCACCCGCAGCGCGACGTCGGCCTCGACGCTCGCGCGGATCAGGTCGTCGTGGGAACCCACCACGGCCCGGTGATAATCGCGCAGCGCGGTCGTCAGGGAGATCAGCGCGCCGCTCTGCGAGTCGGTGAGACCGGCGAGCCAGCCCGGAGTGGCGCGGCCGCGGCGCTGGTTGGTCTGGTGCAGCAGGTTCAGCTCATCCCCCAGCCGTCGCCGGCCAGTGGCGCTCACGGCGTCGATGCCGGCGTCGAGCCCGGCCGCCGACTCGGGTGGGGTGAGGAAGTCGGGAAAGTAAGGGCCAGGCGGGGCGAGGGCGGAGAGGAGCGTCCCCGCCGGCCGCATCATGGCCAGCAGGTCGGAGCGCCTGCGGAGCCGCGCCAGCCACGGCTGGAAGTACACCGGCCTGTTGCGGTCACCCAGTAAGAAGTGGCTTAACAGAACCTCCCATAACGGGTCGACCATCGAGCTCAGGCTGGTTCGCGCGAGGTCATCGGTGGTGAAGTGTATTCGTAGCAATGCGTCCCCGTCCTATGCGACATCACGTCCAGTATGACGGGAAAGCGGCGGTTTGCGTTGTGCCGCAAACCTGTTTTCGTTCCGCTTGCAATCGAGCACATTGCGGGCATGAGAGCGAGATTATCGAGAGGTATGACGATGGTCGGCCTGCTCGCAGGCCTGCTCGGCGTGCAGCCCGTGGCCCTCGCCGCGGTCCCAGGCCCGAGCCCGGAGGAAGACGTGCGTGCACGACCGGTGGCGGCGACCGCACCCGCCGCCGTACCGGCAGCCGACCGGGCCCGGGTTCTGGGCGAACGATGGCGGGACTCCACCGACCGGGCGTTGCTGGCGACAGGGGATGCCGGCGGTTTCCACATCCTGGCCGCCGACGCCATGACGGGATACGCCTGGAAGACCGTCTCCACGCTTAGCGAACCGGGCGTGGAGACCGACCGGTGGATCGGGAACATGTGCGTGACGGCCTCCGGCCGGCGCGCCGTCGTCGTGTACGCGCCACGGACCTTCACCAACGACGAGCGGCTGTTCGATCGGGGCGGCTTCACTGCGGTGGTGGACCTGACCACCGGCGACGTCACCCGGCTGCCGGTGCGATCGAGCCTCGCGTACTTCACGCCGGCGTGCGGCGCGGGTGAGCAGACCGTGCTGACACAGGGCGGGGACACCGACCTGGGCCGCACGCGGCTGATCCGGGTGGACGCGGAGAAGGCCCGGATCGACGCGCGGATCGAGGTCCCCGGCCAGTTGACGTCGGCGGTGCCGGTGGCGGACGGGATCGTCGCGGCCGACAGCGGCGCACTCGTCCGGGTCGCCGGCGACGGATCGCGACGGGTGCTCGCCGCGACACAGGGCGTGGCGTTCGACGTGGCCGCCGACGCCGCCGGCGGCGTGGTCTACCTTGAGCGGTCGGGCGCCGACCGGGCGCGGGCCCGCCGGGTGTCCGTGCCGGCGAAGGGGCGTGCCGTCCCCGCCACGCTCGCCTCGAATTCGCTGACCGGGCTCGACGTCACCTCCGGGCGGGGTGGCCGGGTGTTCGTGCTGGGTGCCGGGGCGTTCGCGACGGGCTCGCGCGGCGTTTCGGGGCTGGACGCGCCCCCCGGATCGCGGCCCTCCCTCGATGGTGAGCTCGTGGTCACCTCCGTGCTGCCGACGACGAGTCCGGCGACCGGCCCGGCGGTGGCCGGCCTGCCCGGGCCGCAGCGGCTGGCGGTCAAGGCGACCGCGACGAAGACCAGGACCGCCACCGCGTTCACCGTGACGCCCGAGGCCGGCGCCGCGCCGGTCGGCGAGAGTCGACGGCAGGCCGCTCTGCTGGCGAGTCCGACCGACCCGGCCGACTTCGCCGAGCGGTACTGCTCGGTGCCCCGCAACGACCCGCGCAACCAGGTGATGCAGCCCAAGCCGCGCCAGGTCGAATGGGCGGTCGACCAGGCCGTGCGCGGGGTACTGAACGTGTCACGGCCGGCGAACTGGAAGAACCTCGGCATGCCGGCCTACACCCCGCAGGGCCTGTTCCCGCCGCGGGCGCTGGTCGGCGGCGGCGCGGTGCCCGCGCAGATCATGCTCGGAATCGCCGCGCAGGAGTCCAACCTGTGGCAGGCGGCGCGCTTCGCGGTGCCCGGAGTGACCGCGAACCCGTTGATCGGCAACTACTACGGGCTCGACATCTACGACGCGGACACCTCTGACGACTGGACCATTCGCTGGTCGGACGCCGACTGCGGCTACGGCGTCACCCAGGTCACCGACGGCATGCGGCTCGCGGGGAAGGAGAAGCCCGGCGAGACCGCGATGCCGTACCAGACCCAGCGCGCCGTCGCGTTGGACTTCGCGGCGAACGTGGCCGCTGGGTTGCGGATCCTGCAGGACAAGTGGAATCAGACCCGCTCGGCGGGCCTGGTGGTCAACAACGGTGACGTCTCCAAAATCGAAAACTGGTTCTTCGCGGTGTGGGCGTACAACTCCGGGTTCTACCCGCAGTCCCAGGCGGGGCAGAACGGCGGCGCGTGGGGTGTCGGGTGGGCCAACAACCCGGACAACCCCAAGTACCCCGCCAACCGCGACGCCTTCCTCGACCGCACCTACCAGGACGCGGCGCACCCGCAGCACTGGCCGTATCCGGAGAAGGTGCTGGGCTGGGCCGGTCATCCGGTCGAGGTGCTCGAGTCGCCCGACGTCCTGGTGTCCGGTTACCGCCCCGCGTGGTGGAACGGCGACGAGACCACCGCCCCCAAGAACCGCTCGGAAGTCAAGCCGCCCCCGCACCAGTTCTGCGACGCCAGCAACAACTGCGTCCCGGGCGCCACCTACCCGCCCACCGATCCCGACGTGATCGGCGAGCCGGCCGGGCCGTGCGATCACAAGAACGCGGCCGGCCAGCGCGACCTCAGGTGCTGGTACCACCAACCCTCCACGTGGAAGAGCGACTGTCCCGAAACCTGCGGCAACGAACTGCTGCGCTTCGACCCCGGCTACGCCTACCAGGACGACGGCACAGCGTACCCGCCGAACTGCTCGCTCAGCGGGCTGCCGTCCGGCGCCAAGATCATCGACGACCTGCCGGACGGGACGCCGTCGATCCGGCCTAACTGCGACAGGACCTGGACCAACCAGGGCACGTTCACGTTCCAGTTCCATCCCGACTCGAACGGCAACTATCCCGGTAAGGCCGACACCCACCAGATCGGCGGCGGGTTCGGGGGACACTTCTGGTTCACCCACACCCGCACGGCACAGGACGAAGGCGGCAGGTTGCGCGTCGACGCCACGTGGCGACTCAACCAGTCGATCACCGGACTGTGGAAGGTGCTCGTCGCGCTGCCCGACCACGGCGCCCACACCACCAAGGCCCGGTACGTCGTCCGCACCGCGAACGGCGAACGGGTCAGCACGCTGAGCCAACCTGGCAACGGCAACCGCTGGGCCTCGCTCGGGACGTTCAGGTTCAACAACCAGCCCGACGTCCAGCTGTCCTCTGTCACCCCGGACGGCGACGGCACCCAGGACATCGCCTTCGACGCCGTCGCCTTCGTCCCCGTTCCCAGCGACACACTGACGTCGGTCGACGTGCTGCATTGGAATCTCGCCGGAGGGAACAAGAACAAGGGCCGCTACGACGTCGTGGAGCGGTTGGTGCAGGAGGTGCAGGTCCGCAACCCGGACGTCATCTCGCTGAACGAGGTCTGCCTGCGCCAGTTCGACCACCTCAACGTCCGACTCCGTGAGATCGGGTACGAGATGTCGGGCTACTACCACGCCAGCAACTTCATCGTGCCGGACTGTACCGTCTCACCGGACACGCGGGTGTCAGCGGGGAACGCCGTGCTGGTGAAGGGGTCGATGGTCAGCCACCAGGGATGGGTCTTCAACGCCGACGACGAACTGGAGGAGCGCATCGCCCAACCGGGCGAGGCCCTCCTGGGCGTCGACCGCAGCGTGGCCTGCGTGGTCGCCCGGCTGCCGGGCGCCGGGCGCGACCTCAAGGCGTGCTCCACGCACCTGCAGCAGGACGACGACACCGCGCCCAACCCGTACGAGGTCGCGGAGAAGCAGGTCCGCGAGATGGCGCGCGTCTTCGGTCCCGAGGCGAGAACGATGCCCTTGATCCTGGCCGGCGACTTCAACATCCGGGTGCCACCCTCCAACGGCGCCCTCGGCACGATCTACGCCGACCCCGCGGGCACCGGCGAGTTCAACGAGGTCGACCAGGAACGCGACTGCGGCGAGAACGGCTCATGCGTCCCCCGCCAGAGTGGCAACCCCACGCACTGGGGCAACAAACTGAGCGGCAACTTGCCGCAGAAGATCGACTACGTGTTCGCCAGTCGATGGCACCTCTACGTGCCTCCCGGTCGGGCCCAGCACCTGACCGACGTCGGCACGTGCGGCGACGACAACCACCCGTGTTCGGACCACTACATCTTCCGCAGCCAGGTTCTGCTTCCCGGCTGATGTGAAGCCCAAGGGGCGCACGGTGGTTCGCCACCGTGCGCCCTGCCGTCAGCCCGGCGGTCAAGGGTGCCGGGACTTCATTCCCTCGCGATCGCCGGACGGTGATCCTCGGGCGCCGTCATCGCACCAGGCCGCCTCGTGGCTGTGATCGGAGCCACCGGGCTGACTCCCCGGACGCTGCGTGCCAGGTCATAAATCGGTTGTGGGGCGTACGGCGGGTCCGTACTGTCGAGGTATGCGCATTTTTCCTTACTGACGGCGCCGATCGGGCACGTTGCCTGATCGCTCCGCACTCAGCTCTCTGGTCCCGTCCATCCTGACGCGGCGGCTGAGGCTCCGACCGGCATGAATCCCTGCCGCGTCGTCATTCGTAAGGAGACGTGCATGCCCGCGCGCAATGGCCACCCCAAGAGCGGCAAGGCCGCCACGACCTCGAAGATCCTGCTCACGGCGAGCGACCTGCCGCCCGTGACGCCGGACCTTCATCAGCCGATCTTTCCTCCGCCGCTGATCCTGCCGGACGCCCAGCCGGGCTCCTCGCAGCCCGAACGGCACCTGCCTCCGGCCCCACGCCGGATTCCGGTGCCGCCGGCGCCCGTACGGCGCGTCACGCCGCCCCGGCGACAGCCGAAGGGCCGCTGACGCCGCCAGGCGGCGGCTCGCCGGGGTCTCCCCTTCCCGGAGCCCCGGAAAACGGCGGTGTCCCGCCCTCACCTTCCCGGGGGCGGGACACCGCCGTCTCAACCGCGCCAATCGCGAACTCGCGGATACATCCCATGTCGGGGCATCCGATGCGATCTGAAAGTTGCATCATGCCGGGGTTGCGGCATCTGAGGTCGCCATGGTGAAGCCACACGACCGGAGACATCCCATCTAAGTGCGACCATAAGCCTTGACGGGAGGAATCTTAGGTATTACGTGTGATGTCCTACCACGCCGCGGCCATGTGGCGTCGCGGGCGGCGGGCGGACCGAGAGCTGCGCCGCACGGACATCCCCCCGAAAGGATCACCCATGAAGCGGAGCGATCCCTCCTCCCGTCCTCGACGTCCGGCGGGCAGGTGGCCGGCCGTGATGGCGGGGCTCCTGGTCGCGATGATGGGAGCTCAGCCGGCTGTGGCGGCACAGCGGTCCGCGCCGTCGGAGCCCGGCGCGACGGTCGCCGCCGCCCCCGGGGACATCGACGGCTTCACCGCGGGCAATGCCGCGGTCGCCTCGGTCGATCTCGCCGGGACGTGGAGCTTCACCCCGGCGGGCCGGTCGACGACATCGATCAAGGTGCCCGGAGGCGGCTGGTACAAGCAGGGGTTCACCGATGTGTCCCAGGCGGTGTACTCGCGGACGGTGACGGTGCCGGACTCGGGACAGCCGCAGTCGGCGTGGATCGAGTTCGGCGCCGTGAACCACCAGGCGACCTTGTCGGTGGACGGCCGGGTGGTCGCGACGCAGACCACGGCCTTCACCCCGTCGAAGTTCGACATCAGCGCCTACGCCGCCCCGGGGACCACTCACACGATCACCGTTGACGTGAAGGGCCGCGGCGCGCTGAAGAACTCGGCGAACGGCAAGTACGTCGTACCCGTGGCCGCCGACTGGTCCGAGGCGGTCCCTCAGGGCATCTACCGCTCCGCCTTCCTGCGGGTGTATCCGGCCGTGTACGTCAGTGACACCTTCATCCGCACGTCGGTGGCGAACCAGACACTCGGCTACGACGTGTGGGTGACCAACACCTCGAGCAGCGCCCGATCGGTGACGGTGACCGGCGAGTTGTCGTCGGACGGTGGCGGGACCTTCAGTTACCCGGCGCCGCCGGCCCGCACCGTGACCGTGGGGGCGCGGTCGACGGCCAAGGTCACGGTCGACTCCGTCGCGTGGAACCTCGGCACCACCTCCTACTGGTGGCCGAACGTCCCCTATCGGTCGGGGTACCGAGCCCAGCTTCACCGCCTCAAGGTTCACGCGGCGGCCGACGACGGCCGGACGAGTGACGCGACCTACCGGTTCGGGTTCCGGGAGACCACCCAGAGCGGTGAGTACTACTACATCAACGGCGTCCGGGTGAACTTCCGCGGTGACAATCTGCAGGGTGCGGACTACGACCGGGTCAATAACGGAGGCAAGGGCGACGCCTACGACACCTTGCCCGGCTTCCTCCCGCCTTCGGCGGGCAACGGCGGCTGGCCGCAGGCCGTGGACAACTACCAGCGGCTCAACTACAACGTGGCGCGCATCCACCAGGAACCGGCCAGCCCCTACATGCTCGACGTGGCCGACGAGATGGGTCTGATGATCATCGACGAGACCGGCATCCGCGGCAGCGCGCAGGACTTCGTCGCGGGGCACGACAACATGGTGGCCCACGCCCGCGCACTCACGCTGCGGGACCGCGACCATCCCGCCGTCATCCGCTGGAGCCAGGCCAACGAACCGACCTTCGGCAATGACTCCGAGCAGTTCGAGCAGGATCTCTACGCGGCGATGAACGGCAACGACGGCACCCGCCCGGTCAGCCTCGACGCCGCGCCCGGCGCCGACTCGCCCAGTCGGTACCCGAACATGAGGTACGCCAACTTCGCGGTCTTCGCGCACTACCTCGACGGCGTCGGACAGTACGGCGAGCGGGTGGCCACCGTGACGGGCCGGCCCGACGGTGAGGGCGAGTACGTCTGGAACAAGTGCAACACCAAGCAGGGCTTCATGTGGTTCGCCACGGCGACGGCCGCCAAGCGCGGCAAGGACGCCGCCGACCTGCGCCCGTACACCCTGCTGTCGGCATGGGCCGGTTTCGTGCCCGGCGTGCGCACCACGGACTTCGTGCCCGAGGAAGGCGGCCATCCGCTCTACGGCGCGGACAACCTGTCCGACCCGTGGAGCAACCCCCAGGTCCAGCGCGTCCAAGCCGCGTTCAACCCGGTCGCCGCGATCGACCTTCCCTACTGGTCGGCGTCCGGGGCCTCCGACTCCAACGGGACCTTTCCGCTGCCGCAGGCCGTGAACACCTACGCCTCCAACGCCTCCGTGACCCGCGACATCACCGTCTTCAACGACGACCTGCGCGACACCTCCGTCGCATTCTCCTGGTCCGCACGGCTCGACCGCCCCGACGGCACCGTGATCGCGTCGGGGCAGACCACGCTGAACATCCCGCTCGGCTCGCGGGTCACCCAACCGGTCACCTTCACCACACCGGCGAGCGGCTCACGGGTGTACCTGGTGCTGACGACCACCAAGTCGGGCGCCACGACGTTCACCGACGCGATCGAGTACTTCAACCTCGGATCCGGTTCTAGCGGCCCGGTGTCCGGCGCGACCTACCGCATCGTCAACCGCAACAGCGGCAAGCCGCTCGCCGTGGCCGGTAACTCGTCCGCCGACGGCGCCAAGGCCGTGCAGCAGACCGGCTCCGCCGCATGGACCGTCACCAGCGGTCAGGGCGGCGCGTACACCCTGCGCTACGTCCCCACCGGCAAGGTCCTCGACGTCAACGGCGGCAGCACGACCCAGGGGCTGCAACTGCAGCAGTGGACCGCCAACGGCGGCACCAACCAACTGTGGTACCTGCGGTCCACCGGCGACGGCTATTACACGATCGTCAACTACGGCAGCGGGCTGCTGGCGGACGTGTACGGCGCGTCGACCTCCGACGGCGCCCAGGTCGTGCAATGGACGGCCAACGGCGGCGTCAACCAGCAGTGGCAGTTGATCCCGGCCTGAGACCACCTGGTACGGCCCGGCCACGGGGGCCGGGCCGTACCAGCGCCGTGCCGGATGTGGAAGCCGATGCGTCTTCCCCGGAGAAACCCGAAACGGCGGTGTCCCGCGTCCGTGTCACCGGAAGCGGCACACCGCCGTCGTCTCGCGCGGGTGCGCTCAGAGCCGTTCGATGATGGTGACGTTGGCCTGGCCGCCGCCCTCGCACATGGTCTGCAGGCCGTAGCGCCCGCCCGTGCGCTCCAGCTCGTGCAGCAGCTTGGTCATCAGGATGGCGCCGGTGCCGCCGAGCGGGTGGCCGAGGGCGATGGCGCCGCCGTTGGGGTTCGTCCTGGCCGGGTCGGCGCCGATCTCCTTGAGCCACGCCAGCGGCACCGGGGCGAACGCCTCGTTGATCTCGATGACGTCGATGTCGTCGATCGACAGGCCGGCCTTCTCCAGCGCCCTGCGCGTCGCCGGGATCGGCGCGGTGAGCATGTAGACCGGGTCGTCGCCGGTGAGCGCCAGCGTCGTGATGCGCGCCCGGGGCGTCAGGCCGTGGTCCCTGACCGCCTGCTCGGAGGCGACGAGCACCGCGCCCGAGCCGTCGGAGATCTGCGAGGAGGTGGCCGCGGTGATCTGGCCGCCGTCGCGCAGCGTCTTGAGCCCCGCCATCTTCTCCAGCGTGGTGTCCGGCCGCGGCCCCTCGTCGTCCTCGACGCCGTTGATCGGGACGATCTGGTCCTTGAAGTGGCCGTTGGCGATGGCCTTGGCGGCGCGCTGGTGGCTCTCGTAGGCGTACCGTTCGAGCTCGTCGCGCTTGAGGCCCCACTTCTCGCACATCAGCTCGGCGCCGCGGAACTGCGAGATCTCCTGCTTGCCGTACCGCTCGACCCACATCTCGCCGAACGGGAAGGGCATGCCCTTCTCCAGCGCGGCGGTGATGCTCGACCCCATGGGGACGATGCTCATGGACTCGACGCCGGCGGCGACGACCAGGTCCTGGGTGCCGGACATGACGCCCTGGGCGGCGAAGTGGATCGACTGCTGCGAGGAGCCGCACTGCCGGTCGATCGTGACGCCCGCGACGCTCTCGGGCAGGCCGGCCGACAGCCACGCGTTGCGGGCGATGTCCATGCTCTGCGGGCCGAACTGCATGACGCAGCCCATGATCACGTCTTCGACGGCGGAGGGATCCACGCCCGTGCGCTCGACCAGGGCCTTGAGGGTGTGGGCGGCCAGGTCGACGGGGTGGACGGTGGACAGGCCGCCCTTCTTCTTGCCGACCGGGGTACGGACCGCCCCGACGATGTACGCCTCTGCCACAGTGCCTCCTGGGTTCCGTCCCACCACATGAAACCGAGCAATGTTCGGTCTATCCGAGGTTACAACAGAATAATCCTCCGTGGACGGGAGGGCCAGGTCACCGCCCGCCCTCCTCGGCCGTGGCCCGGAGCGGACGGACGCGCAGGTCAGCCGCGCGAAGACGCCTTGCGCGTGCTGGTCATCCTGGCGTACACGATGACGTTGTCCACATAGTGGCCGGTGATGTGGTTGTAGCTTCCGCCGCAGGTGATCAGCCGCAGTTCCGCCGCGTCGGCGTTCCCGTACACGCGGTTGGTGGGGAAGGTCTCCTTCGCGGCCTGCTCGATGCCGCCGACGGTGAAGATCGCGACCGTGCCGTCCATGCGGGTGACCTCGATCGTGTCCCCGTACTGGAGCTCACGCAGCCGGGCGAACACGGCGCTGCGCGACACCGTGTCCTTGTGGCCCAGCATCACGGCGGGGCCCGCCTGACCCGGCGTCGGCCCGTACCGGTACCAGCCGACCAGGTTCGGGTTGTTGATCGGCGGCGTCTGGATGGCGCCCTTCTTGTCCGTGCCCACCGACTGGATGGGCGCGTTGATGCCGAGCTTCTTGATGATCAGGCGCCTGGGCGTGGACGGCTGCATCGCCGGGGCCGCCGGCAGCGGCGGAGCGGGAGGCGGCGCGGTCGGGTCCGCCTGTGTCAACGGCTGCCCGGGACCGCCCGGGCCGACCGAGGGGGCGAACGCCCCGGCCGGAGGCTGCGCCTGGAGCTTCAGGGGGGTGCGCGCGTCCGTGAGGTTGTACTCCTCCGGCGAGCTGATCATCAGCAGCAGGCCGGCCACCACCGTCACCACTCCGGCGACGGCGGCCAGGATGAGCACGGCCCGCATCATCTGCCCGCGATCGGCCCGCTCGGGCTCCTGGTACGCGCCGCCGGGCCCGGCGTACTGGTAGTAGACCTGCTGGGCGTACGGGTGGCCGGGCTGCTGGACGCCCTGACCGTCCTGGTACGGGTATTCCGGAGGCATCGTCACCCCGAGCGCCTCCGATCAGTTGTGCTGCGGACGACGCCGCCGCAGGAACAACCCGCCCACTCCGGCCGCCGCGACCAGCGAGGTGCCCACCAGCACGAACGTCCGCCCGTCAGGCCCGGCGTCCCCGCCCCCACCGGTCGCCGCCCCGGCCACCGGCTTCTTGGTCACCTGCTGAGGATTCCTCGGCGAGTGCGTCACCGTCTCGAACACAGTGTGCGTCTGCCGAGGAGTGGGAGTCGCCCGCGTGGGAGTCGGAGTAGGCGTGGGAGTGGGAGTCGGCGTGTTGTAGGGATCCGTGTAAGCACTGGCCGTCTTCACGACCAGAGAAAGCCTTGCGGGCGTGGCCGCTGGCGGAGCCGTGCAAGTGAAACTGATGGTCGGACTCGGCGAACCGTTGGCACCCGTGGGGCCGACTTTCACCACGACCTTCTGAGCCGCCACGCCGACAGTTCCGGTCGCCGTGGGGGTGACAGTGACCACTCCACCGGTGAGTGGCAAGGGGAGCGTCGCGCTGGGAGTCGCCGTCGGAGAGACCGAGATGGACGACGTCGCAGTAGGAGTCTGCGCCGTGATCGGGTTACCTGCCATCGGTGTGACAGCGACCTGGCCTTCGACCCAGACGTACTCTCCAGCAGGGACGGCTTGAGCTCCAACGGTCAATGGCGTAGGCGCGGTTCCGACGCTGACCGTGACGTCGACGGGCTCACTGGGAGTAGGAGTTGGCCTCGCGGCCACCACATCGACGGAGATGTTGCCTGTCGCGCCGCTCCCACCGGTGCAGCTATAGGTCACGGGCGTGGCCCCAATGGCCGACATTTGGGGAAGACCGATGAACAGGACGCCCGTGCCGGCAACTCCCGCTATGGCAGCCTTGGTGGCGATGCGGCGGCGTGCTTGCGACTTCAGCACGTACTTCTCCATTCCAGCGGCGGCGGCGACCGGTGTACCAGGGCGTATCAGGATTCCAGTCTGTGGTCACAGTTCGGTACTGATCCTACGGAGGGTTCGTGCCGCCGTGGTGCGGTTTGACTGGTCTTCTCGAATCGTTAACTCGTCGCCGCAGGTCAGAGACCTCACTGCCAGTCAACTTTCAGCTGTAAGATCCTTCGCTCGCCTCAAGGGCCCGTCACTGAACGTGAGTTGCCGTGTTGTGGTTGTGACCGGCGATACTGAAGTGGTTGCGCCCAATTGAGATCTTGGTCGCCCGAGCATGATCTCAGGCGACCAAGTCACCTGTGACTACGCCCGATCGAATCGCCCAGCCTTGACATCCCCGATGAAGGTGTTCCACTCACCGGGCGTGAAGAACAGCCTAGGACCATCGGGACGCTTGGAGTCTCGGACAGCGATCAGTTTCAGCGACTGCGCGACCTCAACGCAGTTACCTCCGTTGTTACCCGTGTAGCTGGACTTCTGCCATTTGACGTGATCTAGGTCCATTGTTCCTCCGCTGTTCTCTTGATGAGATCAATCGACATCTGCAGCGGCAGTGCTTCGATCCGAATGGCCTCGAACTTTCGGACGGCGGCCGCAACGTCGTCCGGATCGGCGGTCACCACTCCGCGCACAGCGGTGTCCAAATAAGCTACCTCGTCTGCTCCTTGCAAAGTAGCGAGCATGAACCCAGCGAGCAGCCCAGCATTCATACCACCGAGCGGTACGACCTGGACACTGATACGAGATGTAACCATTGAGGCCAGGTATTGAAGTTGGTCGCGCATGAGCTTGGGAGAGCCGATCAGTCGGTGCAGCACTCCCTCGTCGATGATGCACCGATATAGAGGGGGCGGGGGATCCTCCCGCGTGAGAATCTCCTGACGCTCAATGCGAGCCCGCACAGCTGCTTCATCACCACAGAGCACCTCGAAGGCGTACTCGGGGGTTTGCAGCAGGCCGGGGATCAGGATCGGCTCATACGCATGCAGAGCAGTGGCGACTCGCTCCTTGTCATGCCACTGTCCGAACCATGCAGGGAAGACCTGGCCCTTTCTCCAGTCCAGGAGGCGAAACAGGGCGCCGTCGGTGGTGAGGGTGGTGTCGCAGGACTGGGCGAACTCGGGGCTGGCGGGGAGTTGGCCGGTCTCTACGCCGCTGATGAGCGACTCGCTGAAATGGATCTTCTGGGAGAGCTGGGCCTGGGTGAGCCCCGCCGCCTGACGGTAGTGCCGTAGCTCTCTGCCCCAGATGGCCTGAGGTGTGTACCGATCCACCATCGTGCCCCCAATCGCGAAGATTCAAGGAACGGCCGCCGACCTTCAAACCGGCGGACTGGTAACCGTTCGCCTACCGAGCGTAGTCACCATTCGGCACCCTTGGCATACGAATTCCGCAGCGAGGAGAAAGATCATGTCAGGGGCGGTAGAGGCCGGCAGAACGTCATGTGAATACGCTCACGGGCCCGGCGGTCCGGTGGCCCTGCTGGGGCAGAAATGGATACCGCGCGACCGTAAATGCGTCGCCTCCGCACGACGGTTCGTCCGGGACGTCGCCCTCGACTGGTGCGCGGCCGAAGAGACGCCGGAAATCGCGGAACTGCTGGCGTCCGAGGTCGTCACCAACGCGCTCACGCACGGCGCGGTGAATCTCGCCGCACCGGCCGCCACATCGTCCACCGTGCGAATCGCCGTCGGCCGGGACGGCGAGCTGATGACCGTGGACGTGTACGACTCGTGCATCGCGATTCCGGAGCTGAGAAGCGCCGGCTCCATGGAGACCTCCGGCCGGGGGCTCGCGATCGTGGAGAGCCTGTCCCACAAATGGGGCTGGAACCTCCACCCCTACGGCAAATCCGTCTGGTTCCAGCTCACCGCCTGGCCCACGGGATGACGGCACCGGTCTGGAGCGGCGAAGCGCGAACAGGACCCGCCTGATCCGCTCCGCCCGGTTGTCACGATTTCGGCCCGCCGGCCGATGTACTACTCGCGCGCGTTCGACAGCAGACGATCGGAGAGACGCGGATGCTCGAGGAACTGGTCACCACCGCCGGGACGACGATCGTGGCGGCGATGGCGACATCCGCCTGGGACACCGTCCGCCTCCAGGTCGCGGAGTTCGTTCGGCGCTTTCGGCCCGAGGAACAGGCCGACGAGGCGGAGGCCCTGCTAGCCGGCAACGCGGCCCAGATCGAGCGGGCCAAGGACCCCGAGAAGGCGCGCACCCGGTTGCGCGGCGGATGGGAGCAGATCCTGGAGGATCTTCTGGCCGACAGGCCCGACGCCGCCGACGAGCTGCGGAGTCTGGTGACGCGGGCGCAGGCGGCGTTGCCGGCGGCCCAGCGCACCTGGGTTCAGACGATCACCGCGTCCGGGCCGGGATCGGTCGCGGCGGGCGCGATGGGTGGCGACGTCCACTTCCACGCTCCTGTGACCGGCCCTCCCCCGGCCCAGCGGTGAGCCACGGCGATGACCGCCGCAGGAGACTTCCAGCCCGGACCTGAAGACGTCCAGCAGCACATCCACGCGGTGGCCGGCAACGCCTACGGTGCGATCGGCGCCGACATCCACATCTTCGGCAACGGCACCCCGGTGTATCTGCTGTTCCGGTACCGGCCCTCGCAGGGGTACGCGCCGGGTTCGCCGGTCGCTCAACCCAGCCGCCTGCTCGACGCACGCGCGGAGGTCGTCGCGTTCTCCGGGAGGCAGGACGACGTCGCGGCCCTCCTCGCGTGGCGGGAGGCGGCGCCGAAGACGGCGGTCCGCTGGCTGCACGCCCCAGGCGGCCAGGGCAAGACCCGGCTCGCCAGGCATTTCGCCGCGCTCAGCGACGCCCAGGGCTGGCTGGTGGTCGACGCCGTCCAGGGCACCGACGCCCACCCGCCCACGGCCGGCGGCCAGGATCTGCGCCTGGCGGATCGTCAGGGCGTCCTCCTGGTCGTCGACTACGCCGACAGATGGCCGATGAGCTACCTGAGCTGGCTGTTCCAGAACCGGTTGTTGCGGCAGGACGTGCCGGTGCGCGTGCTCCTGCTGGCGCGTTCGGCCCAGGCGTGGCCGGCCGTCCGCGGAAAGATCGCCAAGCTTCGCTCCGGCATCGAGACGTCCACCCATTCCCTGGCGAGCCTTTCGGCGGGAGGCGACGTTCGCGCCGACATGTTCAGGGTGGCCAGGGACGACTTCGGGGCGCACTACGAGGCCGTCACGGCGGAGGAACTCCAGGGCATCCGGCCGCCCCGGACGTTGAGCCATCCGGACTTCGGGCTGACGCTGGCCGTGCACATGGCCGCCCTGGCCGCCGTGGACGCCCGCGCGCGAGGCCGCGGCCTGCCGGAGGACGTGCTGGGGCTGACCGTCTACCTGCTGGACCGCGAACACGAGAACTGGCGCCAGCTCCACGAGAACTCCTCCGCCGGGCTCTGGTTCGCGACCTCCGACCGGGTGATGTCGCGCCTGGTCTTCACCGCCACCCTGGTGGGCCCGGCGCGGCGGGAGCAGGCCGTCCAGATCCTGGACCGGGTGTTACCGGAGGTCCCGGCCGAGCGGGCGCTGGCCGAGCACGGCGTGTGCTACCCGCCGACCGACTCCGAACGGGTCAACGTCCTGGAGCCGCTCATGCCGGACCGGCTGGCGGAGGACTTCCTCGCGCTGACGCTCGACGGCCACGGCCATCCCGACTTCCAGCCCGATCCCTGGTCCAACGACGTGCCGGAGACCCTGTTCCGGCCGCCGTTCGGGGAGCCCTACCCGGGGCACGCGCCCCGCGTCCTGACCTTCCTGAACGCCGCCGCCGAACGCTGGCCGCACGTGCTCGACGTCCTGCAGTCCCTGCACGACGACCTCCCCCGCCAGGAGCACGTCACCCTCGACATCCCCGCGGCGGAGGTCGCGATCCGTCTCGCGGGCCGCGTCCTGGCCTCGGCGGACGACCCGCCGGCGCTCGCCGAGGCCCATCGCGACCTGGTCACCGCCTACGCCCGGACCGGCCGGCGAACGGAGGCGGCGCGCGAGGCGGAGAAGGCGGTGGGGATCCTGCGCCGGTTGAGCGCCGAGGACCCGGAGACGCACCTGTTCAGCCTGGCCGCCGCGCTGAACGAACTCGGCATGGCGCTCAACGCGTCGGACCGTACCGCGGAGGCGGTCGCCGCCGTGGAGGAGGCCGTCGCGATCATGCGCCGGCACAGCCAGTCCAGCTACCAGTACCTGCGCGCGCTCGCGCCCGCGCTGGACGACTTCGGCAACCTCCTGGACCTCGCCGACCGGCACGGCGAGGCGCTCGCCGTCACCCAGGAGGCCGTCGCGATCCGGCGGCAGCTCACCGCGGCCCCCGCGCCGCGGATCCAGGAGGTCGACGGCTTCCGGGTCGCGAACATCAACATGGACACCGCCAATCTCGGCGACGAGCTCACCTATCTGACCAGGTCGCTCGACAACCTCGGCATGCGTCTCGGCGCGCACGGACGGCCGGCGGACGCCGTCGTGCCCGCCGCGGAGGCGCTGGCGATCCGCCGTCGCCTCGCCCAGGACGACCCGGACGCCTACCTTCCCTGGCTGGCGGTCTCGCTGCACAACACCGGTCTTTGGCTGCACAACGTCGGCATCCTCGACGAGGCGCACGAGCTGGTCACCGAGTCGGTGGCGATATGGCGCCGCGTCGCGGCCGTCAACCCGGCCGTGTACCGGCCCGAACTCGACCGGTCGCAGGACCTCCTGGACCGTGTCCAGGAGGCGCGAGCCGCCTGGCCGGCGCCGCGGGACCGGCGGAGCGAGCCGACGAGCCTGCTCGCCGCGGTGGACACGGTGCGCGAGACGCCGGGCCGGACGGCCGACGACGTGGCGGTGGTGGTCTACGAGCGGGCCCTGGCCATCGCGAGACAGCGCCGTCACCCGGGCAACGAGGCCGCGTGCCTGGTCAACCTCGGCAGCGTCCTGCGGCGGCTCGGCCGCGGCGAGGAAGCCATCGCGGCGTGCGCCCAAGGGGTCGCTCTGCTCCAGGACCTGGGGGATCCCGCCGGGCTCGCCCAGGCGCGGGGCAATCTCGGCAGCGCCCTGCGGGACGGCGGCCGCCTCGCGGAGGCGGCCGACACCCTGCGCGCGGCCGTGGCCGACTTCACCGCGCTCGAAGAGTGGACGGACGCGGGGATCGCCCTGAACAACCTCGCGCACACCTACCTCGACGTGGAGAACCCCGACGACGCCGAGCCCGCCGCGAGGAGGGCCGTCGAGATCTTCCGTGACCTCGGCGACCGGCGTCACGAGGCCGAGGCGACGCTCACCCTCGGCGAAGCGCTCCAAAAGCAGGGGCGGTACGAGGAGTCCATAGCCGTCCACATGGGCAACCGCGAGCTCTGCGAGGAGATCCACGACCAGCACCGCTTCGCCCAGGTGCTCCGCGCCGCCGGTGACACCCTCTGGCACATGGACAGGTACGGCGAGGCCGCGGGGGCCTACTACACGTCGGCCCGCTCCTTCAACGATCTGGGCGACCGGGAAGGCTTCGCCGAGTCGGCTCTCAACCTCGGCATGGCCCACCGTCTCGCCGGCGAGCTTCAGCCGGCGGCCTACAATCTGCGGTCGGCCGCCGACGTCTACGAAACCCTCGGCGAGCGGCATGCCATGGCCACGGCCCTGCGCCACCTCGGCGAGGTCCTGCGGGCCGACGGTCAGCCGGGCCCGGCCGCCACGGCGCTGCGTCAGTCGGCGGACATCCTGCGAGACGCCGGCAGGCCGGAGGACGAAGGCGTCGTGCTCGTCGAGCTCGCCGTCGCGCAACTACAGGACGACCTCTACGAGGCGGCGCTCGCCACCAGCCAGGAGGCGTCGCGGATCTGCCGCGAGACCGGCGATCGAGACGGCGAACGCCGCGCGGTCAACGCCCTGGCCCTCGCCCTGCGCTACTTGAACCACCTCGACGAGGCGCTCACGGTGCACCGCGAGGAGATCGGGCTCGCCCGTGACCTCGACGCCCCCGAGCTGATGGCCGACGCACTGCACGATCTCGGCACCACGTTGCGCCACGCCGGACGTTACCGCGAGTCCGCCTCGGTGCTGCGCCGGGCGGCCGCCATCCACCGGCAGGCCAGCGCCCGGGACAAGTTGCGGCTGACCAGGAAGAACCTCGCGATGACCAGGAGAGCGCGACTTCGGCTCGGTGGCGTCGTCCGGGCGCTGGTACGGTGCTACGCGCGCGCCCGCACCGTCCGCGGGATCAGGCATCTGGCGGCCGGCGGGCCCACCGCGGCGATCCGCGAGTTCCGCATCGCGTACCAGGCGTGGAGCATGGCTGGTGATCGCCGCTCCGAGGGCATCGCGGTCCTCGGCCTCGCGACGGCACTATTGCGGACCGGCGAACTGCCCGAAGCCGCCGAAGCGGGCGACTACGCCGCGCAGATCCTCCACCACAGCGGCGACACCGCCCTTGAGCGCAGGGCCGCGCTCGTCCGCGAGCGGGCGACCGCGGGCACCTCGCCGCCGCGGGACTGAGACCACGCCCAGCGCGGCCCGGTCAACCACGCGCGCCGGCCGCTCCCGCCGGCGGCGAAGCGGGCCGCGCGCCGTACCGGGTCGCGATGGCGTCGAAGACCTCCTTCGGCTCCCACGTCATGTCGGGATAGCGGCCACCTTTGTGCTCTTTGAGGACTTTGACGGTGCCGTAGCCGGCCATGTCGAGATCGCGCCTGGGGTCGGGGTCGTACCGGGCCTCGTAGCCGGCGAAGGTGAACCAGAAGGCGCCGTGCACGTCCTCGGCCTCGAAGACGTCCATCAGCTCGTGGAAGTAGGCCACCTGGACGGACTCGTCGCGGACGTACTCGCCGTTCAGCACCCGGGGTGTGGCCGCGTAGTCGACGATGGCCCAGCCCATTCCGCCGGCCTCGGCCGCGCCGCGGTAGGTGCAGCAGCCGAACTCGGTGATCACCAGGGGCTTCCCGTGGGCACGGTAGGCCCGCACGCGTTCGGCGAAGTCGGCGGCGTTGTCCGCCGAGCGGTACAGGTCGACCGCGGCGAAGTCGAAAGGCGACCAGTCGATGTCCTCCCACTCCCCCGAGGCGTAGGTGATCTCGCCGCCGAAGCGTGCCCGCGCGACCTCGGCGACGCCGCGCAGCACCTCGGCGAAGTCGGCATCGGGCGAGAAGCCGGACCATGCCTGCGGGTTCATCGCGTTCTGGATGCGTTCCATCAGGTACGCGCCGGGCATGAAGCCGGCGCAGAACAGCGACATCTCACAGCCCAGCACGAGCACGGTCTCGGGGTCGCGCGCCCGGATCTCCTCGGCCCTGGTGGCACAGCCTTCAAAGTAGGCCGGCAACTGCGCGGGCGTCAGGTCGGCCGGGAACGGCGCGAACCACACCCGCAGCCCCGCGTCGACGGCGGCGTGCGCGGCCAGCGCGATGCGGTCAGGGTCGTCCCCGCTGATGCGGACCGCGTCGCAGTGCAGGTCCGTCGCGATGATCTCCAGTTCGCGCCGCACCACATCGGGGTCGAAGTCGACCCGCGACCGGTCGCCGACCGCGCCGCCGAACCCCGTGTCGTAGTTGATCCCTCTGAGCTGCATCGACGCCTCCAGAATGTACGTTGTACACGAGACTATACGTAGTACACTCCAAGGATGCCAAGCACTTCCCCGGAACGGCTGATCTGGCACCACCCCGAGCCGCCCGGCCGCAAGCACGCGCTGACCCGCGCGGAGATCGTGCGCGCGGGCATCGCCCTCGCCGACACCGAAGGGGTCTCGGGGCTGACCATGCGCGCCGTCGCCGGCGCGCTCGGCGTGTCGACTCCGATGTCGCTGTACCGCTACGTCCTCAACAAGGACGGCCTGGTCGACCTGATGCTGGACGAGGTGTCGGACGAGGTCGACGTCCCCGCCGAACCGGGCGACGACTGGCGCGACGACCTGCGCGGCGTCGCCTCCAGTCTGTGGCGGATGATCGGCCGGCATCGCTGGTACGCCGAACTGGTGGACAGCCGGCCACCGTTCGGGCCGACGACCATGCGGCGGGCGGCCTTCATGCTGGCCGTGCTGGACAACGCCGGGCTCACACCGGCCGTCACCTACGTATCGCTGCTGGACAACTACGTGACCGGCACCGCGATGAGCGTCAGCAGAGAGATCGCGATGCTCGAGCGGTTCGGCATCGGCACGACGCAGGATCTGCAGGCGTATGCGGGCGAGATGGCGAACGACTCGCTCGACTCCTGGCTCCAGGACATGCCGCCCCTCACCGCGGACGCACGCTTCGAGCTCGGCCTGGACTGCCTGCTGGACGGAATCGCCGCCAGGCGGCCGGTCGGCCGGCGGTCCCGCTCTCGGCCATCGCGCGGATGACGCACGCGGGGACTGGTTGCGAGCCGTCGCAGGGGTTCCAGCTCACCGCCCGGCCGGCGAGAGGACACCGGACCGTCAGGCGCGGCGCGGGCGATCGTCCCCCACCAAGTGCGGGCCTGGAGCAGGTTCTCGCCGTAGGCGATGAGGGGCGCCCGATCCAGACCCTCCCCCTCCCAGCCGTGATCCTGCCTGGCGACTGATCGGTTCTCGTCAGGCAACAGAGCACGCGGGATTTTCACCGGTCGTCGGGCTCGCGTGCTTCGACCTTCGTGTGGAGGACCTCGCGGGCCTGGTCGGCGGCGCGGATGAGGGTCTCGGTGACGAAGTCCAGGAACCGGGCGATGTTCTCCAGGCGGGTGGCGGCCGGGCTGCCGGGGCCCAGGACGCCGACGCCCTGCCGTGCGGTCTCCACGACCCGGTTGTTGGCCTGGGCGCTGGCGATCATCGACTGGTACCAGAGCTCGTCGTCGACGACGTACCGTTCGCGGCGGCGTTCGTCACGGCGGCGACGGACCAGGTCCTGGCTCTCCAGGAACGTGATCGCCTTGGAGATGGACGCCGGGCTGACCTGGAGGCGCTGGACGAGCTCCGCGGTGGTGAGGCTGCCGGCGTCGGTGGTGTAGAGGCAGGCCAGCACCCGGGCCATCATCTTGGGCAGGCCCGACTGCATGAAGACGGTGGTGAGCGTCTCCTCGTACTCGCGCACGGCCTCGGCCTCGCGTCCGTGCGGCTGCGCGGGCGCCTGCGACCCGGGAGGCGGGGTCTGCGTGCGCCGGTGGGCGCGGCGCTCGGTGGCGCGGTGGGCCAGCTCTGCGCGGTAGGCGGTCGGACCGCCGTTGCGCATCACCTCACGCGTGATCGTGGAGGTGGGACGGTCGAGACCCCTGGCGATCTCCGCGTAGGCGAGGCCGTCGGCCAGCCCCAGCGCGATCTGCTGACGGTCCTGCTGAGTGAGCCTGCCTCCCGGCATCGTGATCTCCTTCGTGTTCCCGGATGCCTCCACCATAGCGTTCACCCTCAAGCCATTGCAACATGCGAAAGCCCGCTGTTGCGTTACCTTGCAAGACCACTGCAACGATTCTATGGCTGCTACCTGCAGATACACCTTCTGTTCGCAACAAGTATCTTGCAGCGAATTGGAAAGCAACGTAGCGTTTCCGGTGTCAGAAACAACGAGCACAGGAGCACACGATGCAGACCTTCGACACCCCCGCCCCGATCTCCGCCGTCCTTGACATCCCCGCCGGGCGCGTCCGGTTCATCGCCGCCGACCGGGCCGACACCGCGGTGGAGGTCCTGCCCGCGGACGCCTCCGACCGCCGCGACGTGAAGGTGGCCGAGCAGACCAAGGTCGAGTACCGCGACGGCGTCCTGCGGATCGAGGCCTCGGCCAAGAACCAGTTCCTCGGCCACTCCGGCTCCATCGAGGTGACCGTCCAACTGCCCGCCGGTTCCCAGGTCGAGGTCAAGGCCGCGAGCGTCGAGCTGCGGGGCGTCGGCCGCCTGGGCGACGTCGCCTTCGACGGCCCGCACGCCTCGATCAAGCTCGACGAGGCCGCGAGCGCCCGCCTCACCACCCTGGCCGGCGACATTACGGTCGGCCGGCTCAACGGTCCGGCGGAGATCCGCACCAGCAAGGGCGACATCCGCGTCGCCGAGGCCGTGCGCGGCGCCGTCGTGCTGCGCACCGAGGCTGGCGAGGTTTCGGTCGGCGCCGCCGCCGGAGTGTCGGCCTCCCTGGACGCCGGCACCTCCTTCGGCCGCGTCCACAACTCCCTCATGAACACCGAAGGTGCCGCCGCCCAGCTCACCATCCACGCGACCACCGCCTACGGCGACATCGTCGCCCGCAGCCTGTGACCCACGGCCTCCGAGGAGCTCCCATCATGACCAACCTGGCCATCGCGGCGAACGGGCTGCGCAAGTCCTACGGCGACAAGGTCGTCCTCGACGGCGTCGACCTGACCGTCCCCGAAGCGACGATCTTCTCCCTGCTCGGCCCGAACGGCGCGGGCAAGACCACCACCGTCCAGATCCTGTCCACCCTGGTCCCGGCCGACGGCGGCACCGTCCAGGTCGCCGGCCACGACCTGGCCCGCAGGCCCGACGACGTGCGCGGGGCGATCGGCGTCACCGGCCAGTACTCGGCCGTCGACAAGCTGCTCACCGGCGAGGAGAACCTGCTCCTCATGGCCGACCTCAAGCACCTGTCCCGCGGGGACGGCAAGCGCAGGGCCGCCGAACTGCTCGACCGCTTCGACCTGGTCGAGGCGGCGCGCAAACCGGCCGGAACCTACTCCGGCGGCATGCAACGCCGGCTCGACCTGGCGATGACCCTGGTCGGCGACCCCCGCCTGATCTTCCTGGACGAGCCCACCACCGGCCTCGACCCGCGCAGCCGCCGCTCCATGTGGCAGATCGTGCGCGAACTCGTCGCGAGCGGCGTCACCATCTTCCTCACCACCCAGTACCTGGAGGAGGCCGACGAGCTCGCCGACCGCATCGCCCTGCTCGACCACGGACGGCTGATCGCCGAAGGCACCGCCGACGAGCTCAAGCGGCGCATCCCCGGCGGCCACATCGCGCTCACCTTCGCCGACACCCACCAGCTCGACACCGCTCGCCGGCTCATCGGCACGGGGATCACCGACCCCGAGGCGCTCACCTTGCAGGTGCCGAGCGACGGCGGCGTCCGCGCGATCCGCGAACTGCTCGTCGTCCTGGACGAAGGCTCGATCGACATCGCCGACATGAGCGTCCACACCCCCGACCTCGACGACGTCTTCCTCACCCTCACCGGCCAGAAGAAAGAAGCCACCCGATGAGCACCCTCACCTTCGCCATGCGCGACTCCTCCACCATGATCCGGCGTCAGCTCAAGCGCCTGCTCCGCTACCCGTCCATGACCGTGCAGCTGATCGTCACGCCCGTCATCCTGCTGCTCCTGTTCGTGTACGTCCTCGGCGGCACCCTCGGCGCGGGACTCGGCGGCGGCCGTGACGCCTACGTCAACTACGTCGTCCCCGGCATCCTGCTCATGGCGGCGGCAACGGCCGCGACCGGCACCGCCGTCATGGTCGCCACCGACATGACCGAGGGCATCATCGCCCGCTTCCGCACCATGCGGATCTCCCGGGCGTCGGTGCTCACCGGCCACGTCGTCGGCAGCGTCGTCCAGCAGCTCCTCGGCATGGCCGTCCTCATCGGCATCGCCCTGGCGATCGGCTTCCGCCCGACCGCCGGCGCCGCCGAGTGGCTGGCCGCCATCGGGATCCTCACCCTGTTCGTGGTGGCCGTCACCTGGCTGGCGGTCGCCCTGGGCCTGCGGTCCCCGACCCCCGAGGCCGCCAGCAACGCCCCGATGCCGCTGATCCTGCTGCCCTTCCTCGGCAGCGGCTTCGTCCCCACCGACTCCATGCCCACCGTCCTGCGCTGGTTCGCCGAGTACCAGCCCTTCACCCCGATCATGGAGACCGTCCGCGGCCTCCTCCTCGGCACCCCTATCGGCAACAGCGGCGCCATCGCCACCGCCTGGTGCGCCGGCATCGCCGCACTCTCCTACCTCTGGGCCAAGAAGACCTTCAACAAGGCCTGATCGATGAACCGGCCGAACAGGGCCGTCAGACCACCAGGTCTGGCGGCCCTGAGTAGTTCATGCACGGTCACATCGAGTTCTTCGGCGCGGCCGGCGCTTCGCGCTCAGGGTCGTCTCCGAGCCGCAAGCAGTCGTCCCTCACCAGTTGCGGGCCTGGAGGAGGAGATGACGGCGCACGGCGGTGCCGGCCGGGTTCGCGGTGCCGGCGCGGGAGACCAGGAACAACGTGTTGATCGGCGCGAGCTCGGGGTCGAGGAGCAACCGGAGGCGGCCGTCGGCGAGCTCGTCCGCGCACAGATAGCGGGGCAGGACGGTGACGCCCGCTCCGGCCACGACGGCGGCCAGCACGCCGCGCAGGTCGGGGACGACCACCGCGGGGGCGCGGGTGAGACGGGTGTCGAAGACGGTACGCCAGTAGCGGCGCAGGATCGGCAGGTTCTCGCCGTAGGCGATGAGGGGCGCCCGATCCAGCCCCTCCCCCTCCCAGCCTGCCGCCGCGACCAGGACGAAGTCCTCGTCGCACAGCGGCTCGACGACCAGGCCCCGGCGGCGGGGCCGCAGGGTGGAGACGACCAGGTCGAGGGCGCCTTCGGCCAGCTCGCTCAGCAACCTGTCGGGCAGGCCGAGGGTGACGCGCAGTTGCAGCCCCGACGTGATCATCGGGGCGAGGCAGGGGAGCACGCGGGCACAGGTCAGCTCGGCCGGACCTCCGAGGTGGACGACGCGACCGAACACCTCGGCCGGGCCGCCGGGATCGCCCAGCACCAGCTCCTCCAGCGAGTCGAGGGGGACGGCGACGCGGCGGGCGAGCCGGTCGGCCGCGGCGGTCGGGGCCATGCCGCGTGCCACGCGGTCGAACAGCGGCCGTTCCAGCGCCTGCTCCAGCGCCTTGATGTGCCCGGTGACGGCCGGTTGCGAAAGGCCGAGCAACCCGGCGGCGCGGGTCACCGAACCTGACCGGTACACGGCGAGGAAGGTCCGCAGCAGATCGAGAGAGACGCTCACAGCACCCACACGTATCAGCATTCTGATACCGGCAGGGTGGTCTTCCTATTGGATGCCGATGTCGGCAGTGGGTGACGATCTACGCGTCGTCCCGCGCAACGGCACGGGGGCATCGGACCAAGGAAGCAGGTACCGGCGGATGTCGGAGTACATGGAGCAGACCCACGGCAGGCGCGTCGAGCTGCGGGTCGGAGACGGCGTCATGGGCGCCTACCTCACCCTCCCGCGCTCACCGGGCGCTCACCCGGGAGTCATCGTGGCCCATCAACTGTTCGGAGTGACCCCGGACATCCGCGCGGTCGCCGACCGGATCGCCGCCCTCGGGTACGCCGTGATCGCCCCCGACTTCTTCCACCGATCGGAGGAGACAGGGGTGGAGCTGAACGCCGACGAGGAGGGCCGTGCGCGCGGCTTCGCGCTGATGGGCGAGCTGACCCGCGCCGGCGTGCTCGACGACGTGCGCGCTGCCGAGCAGTACCTGCGCCGGCACGCGGGCGCCGCGGGCCCGGCCGGCATGGTCGGGCTCAGCATGGGAGGTCACCTGGCCTACTACGCGGCCACCCAGCTCCCCCTGACCGTCACCGTCGTGCTGTACGCGGGCTGGCTGACCGGCACCGACATCCCGATCAGCAGGCCCGAACCGACCGTCGCGCTCAGCGGCGGCATCACCGGGCGGATCGTCGTCATCCTCGGCGCGGACGACCATCTGATCACCGAGGAGCAGCGCGCGATCATCGAGGCGCGTCTGCGGGCCGAGGGTGTCCGGTACGAGATGGCCGTGCTCCCCGGCGCCTCGCACGCGTTCCTGTCCCCGAGCGCGCCCACCTTCCACGCGGCCGCCGCCGAGCATGCCTGGAAGCTCATCGAGCAGAACTTGACGGCCGAACTCGGGCACGCCCTTCCGCAAACGTGAGCCATCGACGAACGCGGAACACGAGCAACGACACGAAGCCGGTTACCGGGTCCCGGACGCCTGCTGCTCCTGCCTACCTGGTAGCGGGCCGCTGTCCGACCTCTCCCGCGCGGCGATGGCTCAGGAGATGAGATCCAGACCGGTGAGGCCGGCCGAGAGCACCCAGAGACGCGCCGCCTCATCGCCCGGCTCCTCGCTCGCCTCATCCCTGTCCGCCGGACCGCCTTCGACGATGCGGCAACCGGCGCAGTAGTCACCGCCGTGCCCGTCGAGCTCGGGCGAAGCAGCGGCCCACACCATGGTCGCCGCACCTCGCTCGGGTGTCGTGAACAGGCCCGGCGCCGGATCACCGTCGGCGTCGATCCAGCCGGCCGCGACCATCTCCTCGACGGTGAGGTGTCGTTGCAGGGAGGTGCGGATCCATCCCGGGTTCACCGAGAAGGCCCGGACGCCGTGCGGTCCGCCCAGCCGATCGAGGTGGCGCGCGAACAGGATGTTCGCGAGCTTGGACTGGGCGTAGGCCGCCCACTTGTCGTAGCCGTGCGCGAACTGCACGTCCTCCCAGCGGATGCGCCAGCCGGGGTCGTATCCCGAGGAGACCGCGACGACGCGGGCCGTGCCGGCCGCCTTGAGCACGGGCCACAGCAGGTTGGTCAGCGCGTAATGGCCCAGGTGGTTGGTGGCGAACTGCGCCTCCCAGCCGGGCCCCACCCGGGTCTGCGGACAGGCCATGATCCCGGCGTTGGCGATCAGCATGTCCAGCGAGTCATGGCCGCGCCGGAAGCGTTCCGCGAAGGCCCGGACGGAGGCGAGGTCGGCGAGGTCGACCTGGCCGACCTCGACTCCCTCCACATCGGTCAGCGCCTGTCGCGCCTGCTCGGGATCGCGGGCCGGGACCACGACCGAGGCCCCGGCGCGGGCGAGCGCGCGGGTGGCGGCCAGCCCCAGACCGGAGTGACCGCCCGTGACCACCGCCGTCCTGCCGCTGAGATCGATTCCGGAGAGGACGTCGTCAGCGGTGCCGGCCGCGCCGGATGGACGGCGGGTCACGCCGACGGTCTCGTGACTGCTCATGCCGCGAACGCTAGATGCTGGACCGAGGTATAGGTCAACGGGATACGTTCGGCACCATGCGGAACGATCTGAGCATCGGCGAGGTGGCGAAGCGCATCGGGCTCAGCGTCCACGCCCTGCGGCTGTACGAGCGTGAAGGCCTGCTCGCCGGCGAGGTGCGGCGCGACGACAGGGGCCGGCGGGTCTACAGCGACTGGGACGTCGAGTGGCTGGCCAACTGCGTCAAGTTCCGGGCCTCCGGCATGCCCCTGGCCACGATCGGCCGCCTGGCCGAACTCGTCCGTGCCGGCAGCGGCAACGAGGCGGAACGGCTTGAGCTGCTCCGCGCGCACCGGCTCCGCGTCGCCGAGCAACTCGCGCGGCTGCACGACTGCCTCGACCTCATCGACACCAAGGTGGCGAGCTACGAGAAGCACCTCGCCGCCGGCGCCTCCGGAGACCCCTGGTGACCGCACCCGCCCACGACCCGAGCCAAGGTGGTGGCCCCGACTCCGATCGACCATCTCTTCGGTCCCTCGTCACGTGGTCCGCCGGCCGTCAGCCTCCGGGCCGCGATACCGGGGGCGGCCGCGATGCCGGGGGCAGCCGCGATACCGCGCTCAGGCGGAGGTGGGTACGCCTTCGCGGACCCAGCGCCTGACGCGCTCCGCCGCCTGGTCCGCGACGGGATGCCCGGCAGGGCGGGTGACCAGGTCGCTCAGCGCGAACATGTCCAGGACCCGTCCAAGGTAGAGCCAGTCCTCGACGAGCGGAAGATCGGCGGGCTGGTGACGGGCGAAGGCCGCACGGAAGCCGTCGAGGAAACCGACCGGATAGCCGGCGCCGAACCGGACCATGTTGGCGGCGTCGCCGTACGGGCATCCGGAGTAGCCGAACTCCCAGTCCAGCAGGGCGTCCACGCGCCAGCCGCCGGATCGTGTACGGGTGACCAAGATGTTCTTGGGATTGACGTCGGCGTGCACCAGCCGGGCCTGCCCGTCGACGCCGGCGAGCGCGGGCGCGTGGGCGGCGCACAGGTCGGCCCAGTCCCGCCGGATGGCCAGGTCGAGGCGGGCGTCGGGGGTGGCGGCCATGCACGTCTCGGCGAACTCGGGGAGCTGCTGCGACCACGGGCTCCCGGGACGGACGGTGAGGTGCTCGTCGGCGAAGAAGCCCGGGCGCTCGAACCTCACGGCGCTGACGGCGGCCACGACGCGTCCGACCTCGGCGCCGAGGTCACCCAGGGCGGCCCGGTCGTGCTCGCCGCCGGAGAGAACGTGGTCGAGCGGCGTGCCGGGCACGTGTTCCAGCACCATGGCGGGGCGGGCGCCCTGGTCGCCGTCCTCGGCGGGCAGGACGAGCAGCACCTCGGGAACCGGGACGTGACGGCGGGCCGCGGCCATGACGGCGGCCTCGATGGCGGGGTCCGGCCCGCCGAGACGGGCGACGACCTGGCGGTCGGCCAGCGTGAGCAGGGTCGTCTCGTGGGAGAACCCTCCGGCCAGGTTGGACGTGCCGGCCACCGCGCCGCCCAGCGCGGTGGCGATGCGGTGGATCTCCTCGGGCTGCATCGGCCCAGTCAACCATTCGGCGCCGACCCCCGGCACGGAGGGAATGACGGCGTCGCACGCGGACCGTCCATGAGCTTTTCCCGGACCGTCAAGGGCTCGCGCTCGTCCTGGAACGGAGCCTGCCGCGAGGTTCCGGAGTCACCCCTGAGTCGCTACCATCGATCCATGACTGCCGGGTCGGCCACGCGCCGCACACAGGACGGACGCCCGGCCGCCGCTTGATCACCCCGCGGGCGAGAGGCCCGCCGCGTCACGAGAAGCGCGCACGGCCACTCGTGACGAAAGGAGGTGACATACATGAGCTGGCAGTCCTTCCTCGCCGGTCACCAGGTCGGTGACATCATCGAAGGCGTGGTGACCAAGGAAGTGCCGTTCGGTTCGTTCGTCGAGTCCGACGGCTTCACCGGTCTCGCCCATGGGCGATCGTGGCCCGTCGGCACCCGCGTCTCGGTCCGGATCCTCGCGATCGACACCGACAACCAGCGGTTCAGCCTGGCCGCCGTCTGAGTGAGCGCTGATCCGGGGGAAGCGCACTCCCCCGGATCAGCGCCCCACCGCATTATCGCCAGCGGCTGGCGGACGCCGAGCGCCCGCCGGAGCGTCCGCGCTGACCGTCGTCGCGCCGAGGACGGTCATCAGCCGCCGGTGGAGTGGTGGCTCTGCTTCGTGCCGTCGAGCAAGGAGGTCGCGGGGGGCGCGCTCGGGGCGGGTTCGTCCTCGGGGACCGTGAGAGGAGGAGCCGGGCTCGGCGTGGGGGCGGGGGGAAGGGCGTGGTCTCCTGCCAGGCCCGTGCCCTCCAGCAGGCCCATGTGGGTGTTCACGAACTTCGCCGCGCTCTCGGCGAAGCCGCGGATCAGCGTGTTACGGGTGGAGGCCCGGACCGCGCCGATGGCGGGAAAGATCTTCCCGTGCGCCATCCGCAGACGCATGACGGCCGTCTGGTCGTAGGCGAGTCCCTTCTTGGCGGAGATCTCGGCCATCCATCCCTTCTGGTCGTCGTTGGGCTCATCGGGCAGCGGCACACGCAGTTCCTCCGCCACCTCCCGGACCTCGGCGTCCAGAAGTTCGTGCTGCCGGGCGATCTCCCCCAGGTTCTTCCTGGTGACGGCCCGGAAAGCGCGTTTCGCGGCCTGCCTTCCCGTCGGGATCTCCCAGAGGCCGGCCAGACGTACCTTGACCACCAGATCGCGGTCCGCCGGACTCAACGGACCCCACGGCGTCGACACCGTCCCCTGCGCCGCCGCGTCCTGCGCCGCCGCGTCCTGCGCTGCCGCGTCCGTGGGCGCCGCGTCCGTAGGCGCCGCGTCCGTGGGCGCCGCCCCGTCCGTCGGAACGGCCGCGCCCGCCGGGGCCGCGCCGTCATTGGTCGCCTGCGCCGAGGAGCCGGAAGCGTCGGCGTCGGGCTCGGCGGCCGCCGCCGACGCGAGAAGCCCTCTCGCCAACTCCTCTGCCGGCACGGCGCTGGGCGCGGGATCCGTGGCGCCCGCGATCGGCTCGCCGAAGATCCTGGAGCAGGCCGTGGTCGTCTGAAGAACGACGAGGCTGAGAACCACGGTGGCGACCGAGGCGATACGTGCGCGTCGCATCTGTACCCGATCCCTTCTCCCCCTGGGGAATTGCGATCCATCGTCACAACGACGGTGGCCGTTCATGCGGAGCTACGGGCGGTTCGCGTGAGTGGTTCGATGCGATTGGAACGAGTTTCTACTCAGCCGCGAACAGAGGGTCGCGCCGGAGCACGACACGAACCCGCTCAGGCGGAGCGGGGGACGCCGAACCGAACGCCCTGCGTCCAGGGCGAACGGCCTGAATAGGATCGACGTCATGATCTCGCCCCACCGCTCTGACACGGTGTTCGCCGACCACGTCTTCACCGTCCCCCTGGACCACGACCGTCCCGAGGGCGAGCGGATCCAGGTGTACGCGCGGGAGGTGCGGGCGGGCGGCAGGCGGGCCGAGGACCTGCCGTGGCTGCTGTACCTGAACGGCGGTCCCGGCTTCTCCTCCCCGCGTCCACTCGGCGGGGAGGGCTGGCTGGAGCGCGCCATGGAGGACTACCGCGTGCTGCTGCTCGACCAGCGGGGCACCGGCCGCTCCACGCCGCTCGACCGGCGCAGCCTGCCGCGCCTGGGCTCGCCGAGCGTCCAGGCGGAGCACCTGACGCACTTTCGCGCCGACTCCATCGTCCGGGACGCCGAACTGATCCGCCGTACGCTCATCGGCGACCAGCCGTGGAGCGTCCTGGGTCAGAGCTTCGGCGGATTCTGCACGGTGACCTATCTGTCCTTCGCCCCGCAGGGCCTGGCGGAGGCGTTCGTCACCGGCGGCCTGCCCGGCCTGGGAGCCCGGGCCGACGAGGTGTACCGCGCCCTGTATCCGCAGGTGGAGGCCAAGAACGCCGCGCACTACGAACGCTACCCCGAGGACGTCGAACGCGCCGTGCGCGTCGCGAGGCACCTGCGCGACGGCGAGGTGCTGCTCTCGAACGGCCGGCCCCTGACCGTGGAACTGTTCCAGACGCTGGGCAACCTGCTCGGCGGCGGCACCGGCAGCCGGCGCCTGCACTACCTGCTGGAGGACCCCTTCGCCGGCGGCGATGATCTGAGGGACGGTTTCCTGGTCGAGGTGGAGGCCGAGCTGGCCTGGACCGCGGGAGCCCCGCTGTACGCGCTCATCCACGAGGCGACCTACGCGCAGGGCGAGGGCGCCACCGGCTGGTCGGCACAGCGCGTCCGCGACGAGTTCCCCGGATTCGCTCCCGCCGCCGCCCTCGACGGTGACGGGCCCCTGCTGTTCACCGGGGAGACGATCTACCCCTGGATGTTCGACACCGATCCCATCCTGCGGCCGCTGCGCGAGACGGCGCACCTGCTCGCCGAGCGCCCGTCGTGGCCGGCGCTGTACGACGTCGCCCGCCTGGAGGCCAACACCGTGCCGGTCTCGGCGGCGGTCTACTACAACGACATGTACGTCGCCCGGGAGCTGTCCCTGGACACGGCCCGCACGATCAAGGGCCTGCGGCCGTGGATCACCAACGAGTACGAGCACGACGGCCTGCGGGCCGGCGGCCGGACGGTCCTCGACCGCCTGCTCTCGCCCACCTGGTAGCGGGCCGCTCGCTGAGGGCCGGGCGCCGGCGCCTCGCCGCTCAGCGGCGGGTGGCGGCGGAGAGGGTGGCGTAGACGATGATGTTGTCGGTGTAGCTGTGCGCCTTGGCGTTGAACACGCCGCCGCAGGTGATCAGGCGCAGGCTCGGGCGGTCCACGTGCCCGTAGACGCGCTTGGTCGGGAACCGGTTCTTGCTCGCCTGCTCGGCCCCGTCCACCGTGAACCGCGCCGTCGAGCCGTCCGCGCGGACCACCGTGATCATGTCGCCGCGTTTCAGCTCGCGCAGGCGGCTGAACACCGCGGGGCCGCCGCGGGTGTTCACATGGCCGAGGATCACCGCCGGGCCCATCTCGCCCGGAGCCGGTCCCAGCCGGTACCAGCCCGCCAGCTTCGGCCTGCTCAGCGGGGGCACCTCGATCTCACCGTTCCTGTCCACCCCGACGGACACGAGCGCCGCGTCCACGCCGATGCTCGGGACGCGGACCCGGGTCGGCACCGACTTGCGCAACGCCTTCACCGGCGCGGCCACCGGAGCCGGCGGCGAGGCGGCCGGCGCGGCCTCGACCAGAGGCGCGTTCACTCCACCGGGGCCGACCGTCGCCGTACCCACCGCCGTGGACGCCGCGTCCACCGCTGAGACACCCGTCGAGGTTCCTGTCGGAGTTCCTGTAGAGGTTTCGTCCATCGTGGACGTCCCGGCCGTGGCCTGCTGCCCTGCATCAGAGCCGGGCGCGCCGTTGGCATCGTCGGCCGGGAACATCTGAGCCACGACCGGCGTCGGCCCGGAGTCGGACGCGGCGTTCTCCGTAGGCGACAGGTACGCCAGCAGGCCGGCCATCACGGCCCCGATGCCCGCCAGGGAACCGGCCGTCACCAGGAGCGGCGCCAGCATGCCCTTCCACCGCCCGCGCCGAGGCTCCTCGCCGTCCGGCGCCGGCGGTAACGTCCCGCTCAAGCCGCCCTTCCCCGGCGGCGTCTCAGCACGAGACCGCCCGCCACACTGCCGAGCAGCAGCACGGAGCCGTATGCGATGAAGGCACCGGGCCTCGGATCCTGTTCCGGGGCCTCACCAGTGTGCGCACCACCTCTGGGGGTCACCCGCACCTGGGGAGTCGAGCGGGCCTTGGAGGTCTTGGACGCCTTGGGCGTTGGACTCGCCGTCTCGGTCGGCGCTCCGTGCCCCGAGCCGCCCCCCGAAAGCACGATCACCCCGCGCGCCGAGTCATCCCCATCGCTGACCTGCTGGTTCTCGTCGTTGTTGTTGCCGTTGTTGCCCCCGTTCGACCCGCTGGAGGCTGCCGGCAGCACCTGAACCACGGTCGGCAATGCTGTTCCTTGGTATTTACACGTGGTCCTGAAGTACTTCGGAGGAGTTGGCAGGGCACCGGTGATCAGGTTCAGGCGGTCCATGACCAAGTAGCGTTGCTGGTCACCCTCATCGGCGGACTTCCTGAACGTGACCCGATGATCGCCATATGTCAGGTCCCGCTTCGACCACAGGAGCTCCTGCGTCAGAGGTTGCGTCCGCGGAACGCCTGCCTCGTACGGATGCACCTCGATCGGTGGAGTTGCACCACCTGGCGCGGCGTCAACATAAATCTCAATGTTGCCCGTATCCTCAGATCGCTCTGACCAGAACTCGATCCCCGTGCCAACGAAATCGACCACTGCCGTGTCACCGACCACGGTTGTGGCATGTACGTCTTCGTTGAGATCTCCCCAACCCGCACGCACATCCTTGCCGGAGTACACCCAGCCGCCACCGAAGTACTCGGTCGGCCCCTGTACGCGATCGCTTGGCTGCTTCAGGTTCGTCGCGTCGTTGACGAGGACATTCTCCGCAGGCGGAGTGAAGTCGAACAGCAGGTCGCCCGGTGTGATGGACAGCTTGCCCTCTTTGGACGTGGCGACGGAGCCGGAAAGCCCGGCCGGTAGTTCCAACCTGGCTCCGGGCGCGAGTTCCCCCTCATCCTTGCTGCCCGTCGAGTCCAAGTCTCCCTGCAAGAGACCCGTCACGTTGACTCTCCCGGTGATCGAGAGCCGACCACCCGAGGGGAACTTGGCAGACGAGAAAAGCGGAGATTCGGTCAGAACCTTCCATTCCAGGGGAATACGCTCCCCCACCCGCACGGAAGTGGGAATCGAAACCTGGACCTCAATCTTCTGCGGCTGAACGCCCGGCAGAAGGGCGCCGTTCCTACAGAGGTACTGGAACCGATAAGCGGTGGTGTCTGCGGCACTGGGTGCGGGACTCAGTAGGACCGTGGTGGCACAGGCACCTAGCACCGCCGCTGCCAGGGATCTGCGGAGCTTGGGAGCCCAGCCGTTCACGATCGCCTCCGATCACGCGTCCGGGCCGACAGGCAGCCGGAGGTAGATCGTATGACTCTGCGGGCTTACGGCGGGCTTATGCAGGAGTAACACTGCAGAAAGTGGCTGATTTGTGACGTAGGGGAACGCCCCTCGACCGTGCGGGGTCCCCCGGGTCCGGCGATGACCAGAATCGTATTCTGGTGCGGTAACCCCAAGGAGGAAGCGAATGCAGCGAGACCTCTTCGAGGAGGAGCATCTGCTCTTCCGTGAGACCGTGCGCGAGTTCATGACGCGCGAGGTCGTCCCCCACCATGAGCAGTGGGAGAAGGACGGCATCGTCCCGCGAGAGGTGTGGAAGAAGGCCGGCGAGCTCGGCATGTTCGGCTTCTCGGTCCCCGAGGAGTACGGAGGCTCGGGCATCTCCGACTTCCGCTTCAACGCGGTCATCGTCGAAGAGATCATGAGGTTCGGCGCGACCGGGCTCGGGTTCGGCCTGCACAACGACATCATGGCGCCGTACATGGTCGATCTCACCAACGACGAGCAGAAGCAGCGCTGGCTCCCCGGCTTCGCCTCCGGCGAGCTGATCACCGCCATCGGCATGACCGAGCCGGGCGCGGGGAGCGACCTGCAGGGCATCAAGACGACGGCGGTCCGCGACGGCGACCACTACATCGTCAACGGCCAGAAGACGTTCATCACCAACGGCGTCAACTCCGACCTGGTCGTCGTGGTCACCAAGACCGACCCGGCGGCGGGGGCGCGCGGCACCACCCTGATGGTCGTCGAACGCGGCATGGAGGGCTTCTCCCGGGGGCGCAACCTGGAGAAGATCGGCATGCACGCCCAGGACACCGCCGAGCTGTTCTTCGAGAACGTCCGCGTCCCTGTGGCCAACCGGCTCGGCGAGGAGGAGGGTCAGGGCTTCATCCAGCTCATGGTGAACCTCCCGCAGGAACGCCTGTCGATCGCGGTGGCGGCGGTAGCGGCGGCGGAGGCGGTGCTGGAGACCACCATCGAGTACTGCAAGTCCCGCCAGGCGTTCGGCCGGAACATCGGCAAGTTCCAGAACACCCGCTTCGTCATCGCCGAGCTGTCCACCGAGGTGGAGATCGCCCGGCACTACGTGGACAAGTGCATCCGCGCGCTGAACGCCAAAGAGCTCACGGTCGTGGACGCGGCCAAGGCCAAGTGGTGGACGACCGAGCTCCAGCACAAGGTCATCGACCGCTGCCTGCAACTGCACGGCGGCTACGGCTACATGGTCGAGTACCCGGTGGCCAAGGCGTGGATGGACAGCCGTGTCCAGACCATCTACGGCGGCACCACCGAGATCATGAAGGAGATCATCGGCCGCTCCTTCGGCTTCTGAACCCGACGCCCCGGAACCGACCCCCGGGAACGACGCCCCGGTAACGACGCCCTGGGAACGACGCTCCTGAATCGGCGCTTCTGAAACGAGGCCGAGCCGAAGCGCCTCACTCGAAGCCCTGAGCCGGCGGGCCCCGCGCCCACCGGCTCAGGTGCGGGTCGGCGATGGAGGCGTATGGCGGGCGCCAATACTCGGCCTGACCGCGTATGGAATCCGTCAAAACGCGTCAACCACGCCAAGCATCGCGATTGTCTCGTCCTGCGGCCCCTGCCGGGCCCTGGGAGGCGTCTTGCGGGATTGCGAGGAGTGGCGATGGCCGACGTCGGCTTCGTGGCCCTGACGATCGTGGTGTTCGCGATCGTCGGACTGGTCGTGCGCGGGGTGGAGCGGCTGTGAACGCCGTGAACGCCGCCGGACTGGCGGTGGCCGCCGTCCTGGTGCTGTTCATGGTCGCCGCCCTGCTGTTCCCGGAGCGGTTCTGATGGGCACCGCGACGGCGGGCGCCGTGTTCGTCTGCTCCCTCGCCGTCGCCCTCGCGCTGACACACCGCCCGCTGGGCGACTACATGTACCGCGTCTACACCGGGTCCAGGCACAGCGCAGCCGAGCGCGGGGTGTACCGGCTGATCGGCGTGCGCCCCGGCTCCGAGCAGAACTGGACCGGCTACGCCCGCGCCGTGCTGGCGTTCTCGGCGGTGTCGGTCCTGTTCCTGTACGCCTTCCAGCGTCTCCAGGACAGGCTGCTGCTCAGCCTGGGCCGGCCACCGGTGCCCGATCACGTCGCCTGGAACACGGCGGTCAGCTTCGTCACCAACACCGACTGGCAGGCGTACTCGGGTGAGTCGACGATGGGCCATCTGGTGCAGATGGCCGGGCTGGCGGTGCAGAACTTCGGGTCGGCGGCGGTCGGGATGGCCGTGGCGATGGCCCTGGTGCGCGGGTTCGCGCGCAGCCGCACCGAACACGTGGGCAACTTCTGGGTGGACCTGGTGCGCGGCACGATGCGCGTCCTGCTGCCGATCGCCTTCGCCGGCGCGCTCGTCCTCGCGGCGGGCGGCGTGGTGCAGAACCTGGCCGGCCCGCACGAGATCGCCACGCTCGCCGGCGGCGCGCAGCTCATCCCGGGTGGGCCGGTGGCGAGCCAGGAGGCGATCAAGGAGCTCGGCACCAACGGCGGCGGCTTCTTCAACGTCAACTCCGCGCACCCGTTCGAGAACCCCACGAGCTGGACGAACTGGGTCGAGATCCTGCTACTCCTGCTGATCCCGTTCGCGCTGCCGCGCACGTTCGGCCGGATGGTCGGCCAGGTCCGCCAGGGGCGGGCGATCCTCGCCGTGATGGCCGTGATCGCGCTGGCGAGCGTCGCGCTGACCACCGCGTTCGAACTGGCCGGGGGCGCGACCGTGCCCCGGGCGGTGGGCGCGGCCCTGGAGGGCAAGGAGGTGAGGTTCGGCGTGCCGGACTCGGCGACCTTCGCCTCCGCGACCACCCTGACCAGCACGGGAGCCGTCGACTCGGCGCACGACTCGTTCACGCCGCTGGGCGGGATGATGACGATGCTGAACATGATGCTGGGCGAGGTCGCGCCCGGCGGCGTCGGCGCGGGCCTGTACGGCATGCTGGTGCTGGCGGTGATCACGGTGTTCGTGGCCGGGCTGATGGTCGGCCGCACTCCGGAGTACCTGGGCAAGAAGATCGGCTCCCGCGAGGTCAAGCTGGCCTCGATGTACTTCCTGACCACGCCGGTGCTGGTGCTCGTCGGCACCGCCCTGGCGATGGGATCGCCGGCCGAGCGGGCGAGCATGCTCAACTCCGGTCCCCACGGCCTGTCGGAGGTGCTCTACGCGTTCACCAGCGCCTCCAGCAACAACGGCTCGGCGTTCGCCGGCATCACGGTGAACACCCCCTGGTACGACACCGTCCTCGGGTTGTGCATGGCGTTCGGCCGGTTCCTGCCGATCGTCTTCGTGCTGGCCCTGGCGGGGTCGCTGGCCGGGCAGGCGCCGGTGCCGGCGTCGGCGGGCACGCTGCCCACCCACCGGCCGCAGTTCGTCGGCATGGTCGTCGGCGTGACGATCGTCCTGGTCGCGCTCACCTTCCTGCCCGCCCTGGCGCTCGGGCCGCTCGCGGAAGGGCTGTCCTGACATGTCCGATCGCACGCTCGGCAGCCCGGTCCGTCCGCGCCGCTCCCCAGGGAACGGCCGATCCGGCGGCGGCCCGTTCGACCCCCGGCGCCTGGTGGCGGCGCTGCCGGACGCGGTGCGCAAGCTGAATCCGGTGACGTTGTGGCGTAACCCGGTGATGTTCATCGTGGAGGCCGGGGCGGTGTTCACCACCGTGCTGGCGGTGACCGGCCCGTCGTTGTTCGCCTGGGCGATCGTGGTGTGGCTGTGGCTGACCGTGCTGTTCGCCAACCTCGCCGAAGCCGTCGCCGAAGGCCGCGGCAAAGCCCAGGCCGCCACCCTGCGCGCCGCCAAACGCGACACCACCGCCCGCCGCCTCACCCGCTGGACCCCCGGCCAGGACCCACTGACCTGGGACGTCGTCGGCGCCCCCGAACTCGTCCA